>NZ_KV804701.1:0-233 GCF_001811425.1 Peptoniphilus sp. HMSC062D09
AAAGATCTTTTAGAATACTTTAACTTTCCAAAATCAACCTACATGTATTGGCAAAAACGCTTAGACAGACCAAACAAAGATGTGCAAGTAGAGAAGACAATACTAGATATTAGAAAAGGCAATCCAAACTATGGCTATAGAAGAATAACAGCTATGCTAAAAAGATTAGGCTATGTAATAAACAAGAAGAAAGTACAAAGACTAGTACAAAAACTAAAACTTCAAGTAACAAG
>NZ_KV804702.1:0-308 GCF_001811425.1 Peptoniphilus sp. HMSC062D09
CTTTGTCTAAGGCTTTTAGTATTGGTTTTAATGTTGGTTGTTTTGATATTTCATAGGATATGATTTCACTGTTATACATATCTAGATAAGGGTTTAGGTAAAGTTTTTTTACTTGATAGTTTCCATTTTTATCTTTTTCTAGGTATTTAAATTCTGTTGTATCTGTTGTTATTTGTGTATATGGTCTTTCTACTGTGAATTTTCTATTTATTTCATTATCTGCTACTTTTCCTATTGTTCCTTTGTATGATGAATATTTTCTTGTTTTTCTTGAGAAGCTTGTTACTTGAAGTTTTAGTTTTTGTACT
>NZ_KV804703.1:0-23174 GCF_001811425.1 Peptoniphilus sp. HMSC062D09
AAAACCGCTTGAAGCATCGCCACTCGTTGTTACTGTGTATTCTTTACCAGCTAATGTTATTGTTCCATTTTCTTCTCCAGCTTCTTTTACTGTATAAGAAATTTCTGCGCCCTCATCATTTGTCTTTGGTAAGTTTTCCCATGCGGCTTCACTTTGTCCATTTGCTATTGTCTTTGATTTTCCTTCTAATTTTTCTCCATCCGCATATAAGTCAAATGTCACATCTGGCTTTACACTTGGTAGTGTTGCACCAGTTTCTGCTGCCCAAACTTTACTTGCCTTTAGGCTTATGTTTTCAACCTTTGGCATATTTGTAATTTTAAATCCACTAGAAGCATTGCCAGTGACTGCAACATTGTATTCCTTCTCGCCAATTTTAATTAAACCATTGTCTTCGCCAACTTCCTTCACGCTGTAGGCAATTTCTGTGCCATCAGCATTAAAGCGAGGGAGGTTACTAAAGGTTCCTGTCAAACTATCTTTATTTAATTTAAGGACTTGATCTGTTTCTACTCCGTCCTTCAAAAGCTTAACAGTAACTTCTGGCTTATTGGCATCATCTGGAAGGTTTTTCCAAATTTTTTCAACATCTATGGAGCGAATCTTTCCGATGGTATTGGTAAATTCAAATTTATCAACTGAAGTGTTTAAATCGCCCTTGTACATCTTGGCAGATTCAACTTTTAAGCCTTCCTTGACGCTTGTGTCCTTTACGACTTTTACTACAAGATAATAAACAGTCTTGTCGTACTTATCTCCTTCTTCGACTTTTTCAGGAATAATTTCTCTAAGCTTTAGGACATGAGTTCCTACTCCACGAAGTTTAAGTTCACTTGTGATACTTCCGTCTGCCTTATTCCTCAAAATATCTAAAGGTTCAAATTTCAAAGCACTAAGATTGACATTGGCATCATCCGTTTTGGCAATGTCCAATTGGAAACTAAAGCTGCCATCACTTAAAGTTGTAAGCTTGCCATTAGTATCCTTCAAAATTTTTGTCGCACTTAAATTATAAGGACAAGTGATCATTTCATCTTCAATAATTTTAATTTGACCTAAGGTATAAAAATTACTTCCCTCTGTTGGTTCTTTTTTCAAAGTAAATGGATGGTAGTCCTTATTTATATAATAACCCTCTGGAGCCTTTACTTCTTTTACGGCATATTCCTTGTCATATTGCAAAGCCCAACCGTCTTTATCTTGATCGGCAACTATAATCGCCTTACCACTATCATCTGTTTTATATGTTGCTACATCTGCACCATCTTTTTGAACAGGCTTCCAATCGCTTCCAACTTTTTCATAAAGTTTAAATTCTGCACCTTTAAGTGGAATTTGGTAAGCGTCCTTATCGACTTTTTGAATTGTAATAAATGGAATTGTTGCACTGCCTGTAGTATCTGATGAAACAGTCTCTGTTGTTGTACTTGTAACCTTACCTTGACCGGAAATTGTCGCCGTATTGCTCAATTTTTGCCTTCCTGTTCCTGTTATAAGGCAGGTATAAGTTACTTTATAAGGAACTCCATCTGGTATATTTGCCTTTAATACTTTTGTATTGGAATCATAAGTCCACTTCAAATTGTCATCTTTGTCTGTCTTTATGTTGTGGAATTTTAAGCTTCCATAGACAAGAGACATATTAGAAGACATAGTATCTTCCAAGATCAAAAAGTCATCTTCTGGGAGATAGTCCGTTCCACTTTGGTTGACTATCAGTCTATAATTGGCAATGGTGTTGCCATTTTCATCCTTTTGTGTGCTTACAGTTTTTGTTTGCGCCTTGTAGGATCGATCCGCTGTAAATTCATTGGATACAATCCATTCACTGCGACTTTCTTTGGGATCAAGTTTCCATTTTTCACTTAGCGTCCTTGCCGTTGATTTTAAATAAACTTTGCCTTCTGGATCTTCCAATGCCCTTTTATAAAATTCCGGCACAAATTTCGTCTCATCTTTGGGATCTTTTTTGACCCTATATTGGAATCCCAAAAAGTAATATCCGGGCTCTGCTCCCTCCGGTGGATTTCCTCTCCAAGTTGTCGGCCATGTTTCAATATGTGCCACATAGCCTTCCCCTGTCTCCCTAACAGTCACAGGAACACTTTCCGTACTGTAGACGCCACTTCCGATGTGGGCCCCTCCGATTAGATTCATTTGAATCTTTCCGTCTTGATCTTTTCCCAGTTCAAAGACATCTTTATCTAAGCTGATAGCAATATCTCTCGATTTATCTGTAGGGAAGTTTTGAATATAGACTTGACCGCCACACACGGTGAATCCATCAGCGCCGCTCCATCCATCGCCCCCTTTTTCTATCACCAGTCTTTCAGGATAATAGCGGAAATAATTACCATTTTCCGGATCTTTCTCATCGTATGAATCTGTTGCCGTGATATTACCGTGTTTAAAAGAGACAATTGCACCATGATCTTCATAATTAAAATATTTTATGAAATTATGTCCCAGATAATCGTTGAAGTCCGTCTCAAAGGTAATTTTATAGCGGTGCTTACCAGCTTTCGGATAGAATCCCCCATTCCACTTCTCGCCACCCATACTGTGGAAAAAATTTATTTCTTGTTTAGAGCTACTACCAGAGAACTCAAATTTTTCTTTGCTTGGGTCTATTTCCTGCCAAGTGTTCGGGGCCCCCTCTACCTCTTCATAGACTTTGATGCTGTCTTTATATATGCTGTCCAATTTTGACCCCTCGGCGCGATAAAACAGATTGTGATCTGGATAAAAACTTAATATAGACTGGTTTGCTTCATAGCAAGAAGGCACTGTTACAATGCTTTCCCATTGGAGTCGCCAGCGTGTCCAGTCCATGGTCGGATTAGAGACTTCAACAGCTAAGTCATCTTGTGATTCAGATGTATAGTTGTAAATAATCTCCTTGTAAGCATCATTCCCGCCATCCACACTGTCATCAGCATTTTTTCTATTTACATAAATGAGTTCTCCTGTAAATATGCTGTTCTTGTACCAAAATAAAGATGTAGAGTAAAGTTCAAAATCTATTTCATAATATAAATTGCCGGCATCTTGAGGCAAAGTATAAATCCAGTAATAAGTACCGTTATACTCTTGTTGAATCTCATCCAAAGGCACATTGTATTGTTTTACAATCTTCCCGTCTCGATTCTTGCGCACGATATTAAGGCCCCAAATCTTAAGGGGAAGTTTTTGTCCATTCTTATCTGCATCAAAGCCCAGAACGCTTTCGCTGTTTAATGGCATTCGACCCATTATTTTGGCATTGCCCATATCTCTGTGGAAATATTCATTGAGCTTGATGCGAAGGGGAACAAAAGGCCAAACATTGGGGCAGGTCTTGCCATCGCCATAATCACGCCAGATGACAGTAGAAGAATGTTTCTCCTCAACTTCATCCATAGGAATGATGAGGTCCACATCAAAATAAGGGATGGTAGTAAAGGTCCAATTTTCCGCCTTTTTTTCCGCTTCGTCACACATGACGCTTATGTTGTTCCGAGTCTTGTCTTCTCCGGCTTCTTTGCCGTGGATTTTGTCGTAATCGACAGTTGCTGTAAATTCAACAAGAATGTCCGTCGTTTCATTCCTTTTAATGGTAGGAAAAGTAATGGTGAAGGCATTTGTCCGCCCGTTCTCTTCTTTAAATGTAATCTGATGTTGTGCAGGAGTTCCGCCAAGCTGACCCTTGACTTCAAAAGAATCTCGATCGAGATTCAAAATATCGCCTAATTGAAGGTCATCGATAGTGACATTGGTCAAATCAGTTGTTTTATCTTTTACGGATATTTCTAGGGTGTATTTTACTTTGCCTGCCTTTTTTTGTTCTGGTCCATACTTGGAATTAAAACGGATATCAAATCTAGGTTTCTTATCTTCCGGCGGTGTCGGAGGATCTGGAGGCTTTGGACCATCTGGTTTATCATCTACAACAAAAGTTTCCTTCTTAATCTCATCGCTAAAGGCAATTTCCGTTATCTCTTCTGTCACCTTAAAATCGTTATTTATTGTAAATGTAACATTATCTGAACCCTTTAGTTTGTCATAATTTGGGTCTTGTGCATTAAATTTTACAGTTAAAATACCATTTTTAATCTCGTATGTATTATCTTTAACTGTAACTGTTTGAGGCACTCCGCCTGCTCCATTGTAGGTAACTCTGATGTCAAAGGTCTTTATGCCCCCCCCACCATTTCTAGGCCCTCAGGGATAGTGTAAGTCATATCTCCCTCATCTGGGAATTGATGATCTTGTGTTTCCGAAAAGGTCATGGAGAGTTTGTAGGTGTCTCCCTTTTCAATTTTTAACTTGCCATCTTTTTCGGGAATTTGTTTTCCCTTGTCGTCTGTCAAGACAACTTCTGTTAGAAATTCTTTCAAATCAGTCTCACTTCTTGCCATAACGCCATAGGGCATTTCGCCTACAAGCATGACAATTAGCAAAACCCATGCAATTATTCTTTTGCACAGTCCTCGTCTCATATACTTCCTCCTATTTTTAATTTTTAATATTTGCTCATTTTATATTTAGCAAATATTATATGCCGAAAAATTTTATTTTTAGAAATTTTTTACACCATAATTATTCAGAAAATTTTTTAATTTTCATCATATTTTTGTTTTTGCAAAACTTACTAATGATTTTTATGATGTTATTATAAATTTCCTATAATAATTATTATAAAAAATCCTAAAAACAAAAGAAACTTAATGTACTCAAATGGTACACAAGTGGCTATTCTACTAGCTTCATTTTAGCACTTTCTAATATTTATAACAATAGCTTTACCACAATATTTTTTTCGTTTACAGGGTTAAAGTGTCCTTGATTTTCAATAGAAAAATTTTTCTTTCTTTATTTTTAAATTAAATTAATTTTTTATCTAATTAAAGTGGTTATTTTGTATATAAGTGGTATAATATAACTTAATTGGAGGTGTTTATTATGGGCGGTGTAATAGTTGTTGCCATTATTGTAATTCTTTGCTTTATCCTATGGAAAAAGAATCAAGGCAAAAATACTCCTGCTATCGAAAAATCTATGGAAAGTAGAGAAAAGCCAGCTGATGAAAAGCTACATAAGGCAGAAGATCTTAAAAACCTTGAAGATTCTGAAAAATCTTTTGAAGTAAGAGAAGAACAAAAATACGATGGATCTAGGAAAAAGGATCGCGGCAAAAAGAGAAGAGAAAAGAGAAGGGCAGAAGCTGAAGAGATAAAGGAAGCTCCTGCTAGAAGAATTGATGATAAAAAAGTTGAAGCTAAGGCTGAAAAAGTTGAACCAAAAGTAGAAAAAGTTGAACCAAAAGTAGAAAAAGTTGAACCAAAAAAAGAAGAGGCTAAGGCAAAAGTTAATGAGCCTGTGAAAAAGGTTGAGCCTAAGGTTGATAAAGTTGAAGCCAAGGCTGAAGTTAAAAAAGAAAGTGCAAAGCCATTGGAAAAATCTGAAGTGAAAGCTGAAAAGGCTCCAGAAAAAACTCAAGCTAAGGCTGAAAAGATTGAGAAGCCAGTAGAAAAGGTTGAACCAAAAATAGAAGAGGCTAAGACAAAAGTTAATGAACCTGTGAAAAAAGTTGAGCCTAAGGTAGAAAAAGTTGAAGCAAAAGCTGAAGCTAAAAAAGAAAGTGTAAAACCAGTGGAAAAAGCTGAAGTGAAGGCTGAAAAGATCGAGCCAAAAAAAGAAGAGGCTAAGGCAAAAGTTAATGAGCCTGTGAAAAAGCTTGAGCCAAAGGTTGAAAAGGTTGAAACTAAAGCTGAGAAGGCTGAAGTCAAGACTGAAGCTAAAGAAAATATTGAAAAGCCAGTGGAAAAATCACAAGCACAAAAAATTATTTCTACTAATGAAAAGTACAGCCACATTATAAAAGCCCTAGGCGAAAATCCTTGGGAGCTTGCCAGTGAAAAGATAAACATCAAGCTTGAAGACCTTAAAACTAAAAAGCCTTTATATGAAAATTATTCACTTGATGATATTAAAAAATCACTTACAAGAGAAAACCTATCTGAATTTTTAAATATGGTAAAGACTAATCCAACAATCCTAAAGAGAAAGGACAAGGTCACTTACGAATTTACAATTAAAAACCCAGATGAAATCAAAAAAATTGCAGAGAGATATTCTCTAAGCTCATCAAATTTTGAAAAGGCAAGTTCTTTATTAACTGTTGACAAGGAAAGCGCAAAGCTCTTAGAAGTCACAGATATTTTGACAGAAGGCGAAAAGAGAATTTACATCGAAACAAAATTTTAGTAAAATATAAAAGTCATAGAGATATGGCTTTTATTTTTTTGCAAAAAATTTTAAATGTTTTAAAAATTTAACAAAAACTTTGAAAAATTTTTACTTTTATAGATTAGAATAAGACTGAGGAGAATTTATGAATAACAAAGAAAAACTTGAAGAGATCATCGCCTTCTTAAGTGAGAACACGCGATTTGATGAAACAAAAAATTTCATACAACATGGCAACACTTCTGTCTACACTCATGTTATTTCTGTTGCAAAAAAATCCATTGAAATTGCAGAAAAATATAATCTAGATGTGGACATGGACTCCATGATAAGGGGCGCCCTTCTTCACGACTACTTCCTCTACGATTGGCACGATGGCAAGAGGGAAAGGTGGATTCATGGCTTTACTCATCCCATGAAGGCTTATAAAAATGCTAAAAGTGAAATAAACTTAAATCGCCTTGAGAGAGATATTATAACAAAGCACATGTTCCCCCTAACTATTCTTCCGCCAATGTACCTGGAATCTTGGATTGTAACTTACTCTGACAAGTATGTTTCTGCTGTTGAAACTCTTTCGTCAAGATTTGTGAAAGTGGGTTTAGAAAATTTATGAAAATTTCAGAACTATATCTAATATTTTTTATCTACTCCTTTATTGGCTGGTGCTGGGAGAGCTTCCCCTGCTCCACTATTGAGCTAGATAGATTTTATAACAGAGGATTTTTAATTGGACCAGCCTGCCCCATCTATGGCATTGGCGCAAGCATATCTTACTTGATGCTTAAAAATTTTGACTCAAGTCTTTACATTTTTATTTACTCTGCACTTTTATCCTGCACAATTGAGTACATCATAGGATATTTTTTGGAGAGATTTTTTCACCAAAGGTGGTGGGACTACAGCGCCTATCCCTTCCAAATTAAAAGCAGGGTTTGCCTATATGGCCTTATAGTTTTTGGCATGGCAAATATTATTATAGTCAAGCATTTTACTCCAGTCATGCTCTTATTTTTATCAGCTGCTGAAGACAGGGTTATTGACTCACTAGCCATAGTATTTACTGCCTTCTTCGCCATAGACCTTATCTTAACTTTAAATCACCTGCTTGGACTTTCTAAGAGCTTGGAAAAAATTTACTTGGTCCTAAAAGTTAGAAGCGACAACTATTTTAATTATCTCAACGAGTCAGAGCGTTTGTCCAATTTAAAATTGATGTCGGAATCAAAAAAGTTTAAGGTAAAATTTGAAAGCTTTAATTCAAACTTAAAAGGCAGAGAAGAAAGTTTTAAGAGAATTAATTACACAAAAATAAAAGACCTATTTAGTGATAATTTTTAATAATCACTTAGGTCTTTTTTTATTGGAATTTTTTAAATTTTTATCTTCTAACAGTTCCATCTACTGGGTCAATAGTTATAATGTCGCCAGTTTTTATTTTTTCTGTAATATCTTTTACTCCAACTATGGCAGTTTTGCCGAGAGAAATTGCCGCCACTGCTCCATTAGATGTGAAGCCTGCCTCTTCTGTTATAAAGCCAGAAGATTTTTCCATGTAAGGAATCATCCTGCCGTCAGTTCCCTGGCAGACTATGATGTCCTTGGTCTTAAAGCCATCTTCCAAGTCTTCAATTGTCTTTGCAACTATGGCTCTCGCCTTCTTTTTCTTCTTTCCTATTGGAGTTCCCCTTCCTAAAATTTCTGAAACACTTTCGATTTTTAGAAGGTTAGTTGAACCGGCTATGCCTGCAGGCACTCCTGCTGTTAGGACAACTAAGTCGCCAGACTTTATAAAGCCCTTTGCAACTGCAATCTCCATTGATGCGTCAATTAAGTTGTCTGTGTCCTTGAAGTTTAAAACTTTTACAGGAGAAATGCCCCAGACAAGGCTTAGTTGATTTTTAATTTTTTCAAAGGGCGTTGATGCAATTATTGGAGTCTCTGGCCTAAATTTTGCAATGGCTCTCGAAGTGTTGCCTGAAGTTGTGGCTGTGATTATAGCCTCTGCCCCAAGGTCTCTTGCAATTACGCAGGCAGATCTTCCTATGGCGTTAGTCATAGATTTTTCCACATCTCTAATTCTATTTTCCAAAATCTCGTCGTGGTCAATAGTATTTTCTGTGTACTCCAAAATTTTTCTCATTGTGACAACTGACTCAAGGGGGTATTTACCACTGGCAGTTTCTCCTGAGAGCATGACTGCACTTGTGCCATCAAGAACTGCATTGGCAACATCATTTGTCTCTGCACGAGTTGGCCTTGGGTTTCTTATCATGGAGTCCAGCATTTGCGTTGCAGTGATTACAGTCTTGCCAACAATGTTACATTTTTTTATAATTTCCTTTTGCACAATTGGCACAGCTTCTGTCTCGATTTCAACGCCCAAATCTCCCCTGGCAACCATTATTCCGTCAGAAACTTCTATTATCTCGTCAATTTCTTCCACTGCCCTTTGTGATTCAATCTTGGAAATAATTTTTGTGGTGTAGTCCCTCTCTTCTTCCAAGACCTTTCTTATGGCGAGGACATCTTCTCTTGACCTTACAAAGGAAGCTGCAATGAAGTCAATGTCTTCCTTGACTCCAAATTTTATATCTTCAATGTCTCTTTCGGTTAGGGCTGGCAGATTTAAGTTGGCACCAGGCACATTAACTCCCTTGTGAGATGAAATGGCGCCAGAATTTTCCACTTCTGTTATAATTTCTTCGCGACGAATTTCTTTCACCAGAAGCTCCACAAGTCCGTCGTCAATTAAAATTTTGCCGCCCACTCTTACATCCTTGTAGAGGTCCTTGTAGGAGATGCTGGCAATTTTTTCATTTCCAAGTAAATCCTTGTTAGTTAAAATAAATTCTTCGCCACTTTGAAGAAGAACTTCTCCATCAATATCACCCAGCCTAATTTCTGGTCCCTTGGTGTCAAGCATTATGCCAATGGGAAGGTCCATTTCTCGCCTTAATTTTTTTATTCTGTCAATTTTTAGCTTGTGTTCCTGGTGGCTTCCGTGAGAAAAATTAAGTCTTGCAACATTGACGCCCTCTGTGAATAATTTTCTTAAAACTTCTTCACTTTCACTGGCAGGTCCAATTGTGGCAACAATTTTTGTCTTTTTCATAAATCACCTCATATAGAAACAGTTTTTAGTATGTCTAAAAGATCTTTTCTAAAAACTTTTTTAACTTCAAAAATTTCGTCAAAGTCCCTGGATATTGCCTTGCCATCTTTAAAGCCAAGGGCAAGAGACTTACCAGCCTTAGCTTCTTTAACTGCCAAGTAGCCAAGTTCTGATGCCAAAATTCTGTCGAAGATGCTTGGGGCTCCTCCCCTTTGGATGTAGCCAAGGACAGTTACTCTTGTGTCTATGCCTGTAAGCTTTTGAAAGTCTTCTGCAAAGTCAAAGGCAGAGCCACAGCCTTCAGCCATTAAAATTATGTGATGCTTTTTTCCCCTGTTCTTGCCCATAATTGCCTTCTCTGCAATTTCATTTATGTCTAGGGGAATTTCTGGAACGATAATGGACTCAGCTCCAGAGGAAACTCCAGAGTAAAGGGCAATGTCGCCGCAGTCTCTGCCCATTACTTCAACGACATTGGCGCGACCATGGGCTTCTGTTGTGTCCCTAATGTGACTCACTGCTTCCGTTACAGTTTCCACTGCCGTCATAAAACCAATGGTAAAATCTGTGTAGGCAAGGTCGTTGTCAATGGAGCAGGGAATTCCAATGACATTTATGCCGCGGTCTCTCAACATTTTTGCCCCGCGAAGGCTTCCGTCGCCTCCAAGGACAATTAGGACATCTATTTCAAAAATTTTTAGGGAATTTATTGCCTTCTCCAGTCCCTCTTCTGTCATAAATCTTTCCGACCTTGAAGTGGATAAAATTGTTCCACCTCTTTGAATGATGTCGGCAACAGAAGACTGAACTAATTTTTCAAACTTGGCATCGATTAAGCCTTCATAGCCTCCACTTATGCCAAAAACTTCTATTCCTTCGTATATTGAAGTCCTAGTCACTGCTCTTATTGCGGCATTCATGCCTGGAGCATCGCCGCCACTTGTTAAAATTGCAATTCTCATACGCACCTACTTTAAAATAATTTTTTCTCTATTTTTAGTAATGACTGCCAATTTATCTTGTATCTCTGTAAAGGATGTAGCATCAATCCACAAGTTTGATTCCGTTCCATAGGCCCTTCTCGTCTCTTCTTCGAAAAAGACTACGGGCGTGGAACCCTCATATTCTCTTAAAATGTTTTTCATTTCGCCAAGCCTTTCATTTTTCATGGAGTCAATGGAGATGTATAACTTGTTTTTTGTTGGCATCTTAATCCTTGATAGGGCATCCACTAAAATTTTTGGCTCTTCAACTTCTGACTCTTGAAAGTGTCCTTCAACGAAGACTACATTTTCATCTTCAATTAAGTCCTTGTATCTTGAAAATACATTGGGAAAGATTACAAGTTCAATTGTCCCAAAGAGATCTTCTAGGGCTGCAAAAGCCATCATCTTGTTGTTCTTTGTAATCATAGTTTTTTTGGACTTTAAAATGCCCCCCACTTTTACCTTGCTATTTCTCAATAGATTTTCTCTGTACTTTTCAAAAATTTGGTTGGTGTTAATATTTGTGGACTTCTCAATTATTTCTCTATAGGGATCAAGGGGATGACCAGAGATATACATGCCAATGACTTCCTTTTCCATGTCAAGCTTGTCCTTTTGCCTAAAATCTTTTAGGACAGGCAAATCTTCGTGAAAGTCTGCCTCTTCAAAGAGAGAAAATTGTCCCAAGACATTGCTCTTTGCAGTGTTAGATGAAGATGAAAGGACTGATTCATAAATGGCAAGGTACTGTGCCCTATTGCCCTCAAAGTCGTCCATGGCTCCACACCTTATTAGGGATTCAACCGCCCTCTTATTAAGGACAGCCTTGTCAATGGCATTGATCCTATCAACGAAGTCCTTTAAGGATTTATAATCGCCCTTTTCCCTTCCCTTGACAATTAAATTAATTAAGTTATCGCCAACATTTTTCACTGCCTTTAGTCCAAAACGGATTTTATCTCCTTCAACAGTAAAGTTTTTAAAAGAATAATTTATATTAGGTGGCAAAATTTCTATGCCTAGTCTCTTTATCTCTTCGATGTAGAGACTCACTTGCTTGATGTCGTTGGTGTAAGTGGAAATTTGCGCCGCCATAAATTCTCTTGGATAATAATATTTCAGCCAAGCAGTCCTGTAGGCAACTACTGAATAGGCAACGGAGTGAGACTTGTTAAATGCGTAGTCGGCGAAGTCTATAATCAAATCATAAATTTCGTTGGCAGCCTTTTCGTCAACTCCATTGGCAATGGCACCGCAAACTCCTTCGGCTGGGTTGCCGTAGATAAAGTTCTGCCTTTCCTCTTCCATGACCTTCATCTTTTTCTTGGAGATGGCACGCCTTACTATGTCGGCTCTGCCAAGTGAGTAGCCACCAATTTGTTGAACTATTTGCATTACCTGTTCTTGGTAGACAATACAGCCGTAAGTGGATTTTAGGATTGGCTCAAGTTTTGGGTGAAGGTAAGAAATTTTGCTCTTGTCGTGCTTTGATGACACAAATTTTGGAATTTGCTTCATTGGTCCCGGTCTAAAGAGGGCATTGGCTGCAACTAAATCAGAAAATTCGTCTGGCTTTAATTCCTTTAAGAAGGCCCTCATGCCAGAGGATTCAAATTGAAAGACGCCAAGAGTTTCTGACCTTGCAAACATCTTTAAGACATCGGGGTCATTGTAGTCAAACTTTTCAAAGGAAATAGTCTTACCTTCCTTTTCTCTTATTAAATTAATGGCATCTCGAATGACAGTTAGTGTCCTAAGTCCCAAGAAGTCCATCTTTAAAAGACCAAGCTCTTCAAGTTCAATCATATTAAACTGAGTTGCAATTATCTTGTCATTACGAGTTAGGGGCACATACTCTGTCAGCTCGTCCTTTGAAATGACAACACCAGCTGCATGAGTTGATGTGTGCCTTGGCAGTCCCTCAAGCTTTAGTGCCATGTCAATTAAGAATCTTGAGTCCTCTTCGGAGTCATAAATTCCCTTAAAGCTTTCAGAAATTTCCAGAGCCTTTTCTATAGTCATGTTGATTGCCTGTGGAACTTGCTTGGCAATGTAGTCCACCTTGGCATAGGACATGTCCAGGGCACGACCTACATCTCTTAGTGCATTCCTTGCCGCCATGGTACCAAAGGTTACGATTTGGGCAACATGGGAGTCGCCGTACTTTCTGTTGACATACTCAATAACTTCTTCACGCCTTTCATAGCAGAAGTCGATGTCAATATCGGGCATAGAAACTCTCTCTGGATTTAAAAATCTTTCGAAGAGGAGGTCAAACTTTAGGGGGTCAACATCTGTTATGCCCAGGCAAAAAGAAATTAGGCTGCCTGCCGCTGAACCTCTCCCCGGTCCAACTTGAATTTCATGTTTTCTGGCGTACCTGATAAAGTCCCATACTATTAAAAAGTAATCCACGAAGCCCATATTTTTTATGGTATTAAATTCAAAATCAAATCTTTCTTTTATCTCATCAGTAACATTTTCGTAGCGAGCATACATCCCATCAGTGGCAAGTTTTTTTAAATAGCCTTGGTGGGTGTAGCCCTCTGGCACAGTAAACTCAGGCAAATGTTGCTCGTGAAATTTTATTTCAACATTACATCTATCAGCAATTTTTACTGTATTTTCAAGGGCATCTTTGTTGTCTGGAAAAAGTGCTGCCATTTCGTCAGGCGATTTTAAATAAAATTCATCTGAGGGGAACTTCATCCTATTTTCTTCCTTAATTGTCTTGCCCGTTTGAATGCACAAGAGGACATCGTGACTCTTGGCATCATCTTTATTTAAGTAGTGAACATCATTTGATGCTGTAAGTGGAATATTTAAGTCCTCTGACAATTTTACAAGCTCACGATTTACTCGAGCCTGGTCTGGCATGCCATGGTCTTGAAGCTCCAAGAAAAAATTATTTTCGCCAAAAATTTCTCTGTATTCAAGGGCAGCAGCTCTTGCAGCCTCTAGGTCCCTATCTAATAAAAATCTTTGCACTTCGCCGCCGAGGCAAGCTGATGTTGCAATTACCCCCTTGGCATATTTTTTCAAAACTTCCTTGTCAACTCTAGGCTTGTAATAATATCCATCAACAAAAGCTATAGAGACTATTTTCATAATATTTTTGAAGCCCTCATTGTTCTCTGCCAAGAGAATCAAGTGGAACCTCTTGTTGGTCTTGTCCTTTATAGTCATGTCCTTTTCAGAAACATAAACTTCGCAACCCAAAATTGGTTTAATTCCCTCATCCTTGCAGGCCTTATAAAAGGCAATGGCGCCATACATATTGCCGTGATCAGTTAAGGCAACGGCATCCATGCCAAGCTCTTTAACTCGCTTTGGCAAGAGATTTATTCTCGTAGACCCATCTAATAGAGAGTACTCGCTGTGGAGGTGCAAATGCACAAATTTATTCATAGAATCATCCTTTAATCTATTCTTAAAAAATCGTCCTTAATTTTTAATTCTCAATGCCTTAAGTTTAATTGGCAAATTTTTAAAATAAGGCATAGTTAATCCTTCCTATATTTTATCAAAGGCAGTAAACAAATAAAAGGACATGAAAAAAGAGTTTCGACAAAGCAAAACTCTAAAAAGTAAAATATTTATTAAAGATTTATAAATTCTTTTTCAACAATGTGAGCTAGTTTTTCAACAGCTTCTTCTTCATCAGCGCCTTCAGCCTCAATGACAATCTCTTCGCCAGAAAAAGCACCTAGAGACATAATGCCAATAATACTCTTTCCATTAACCTTATCGCCATGTGCCTCTAAATTTATGTCAGATGCAAACTTATTTGCCTCTCTAACAAAAAGTGCAGCAGCCCTGGCGTGGAGCCCATCATTATTATTAAGTACAACTTTTTTGCTTGTCATTTCATACACCCCTCAACTTGTTAGCAATTTTCCTAATTTTTTTAAATCTATAATTAACAGTGGACTTTGAAATTTTGGGATCTAGGGAATTTGCAATGTCATTTAAGCTCATAGACCTGTTATTGAGTCTTAAAATTGCAAGGGCTCTAAGATCCTCATCTAAATTATCTAAACCAATCTCTCTATCGATTATCTTAATGTCTTCCACTTGGTCATAGGAGGACTTCACAGTTTTATTTAAGTTTGCAGTCTCACAATTTACAATTCTGTTGACATTATTTCTCATATCCTTTATAACTCTAATGTTTTCGTATTTTAAAACAGAATTATAAGCGCCAATGAGAGATAGAAAGTCTGAAATTTGTTCTGAGTCCTTAATGTAGACTATGTACTTTTCCTTTCTCATAATTATTTTAGAATTAAATCCAAAATCATTAATTACAGCCATCAAAAAGTTTGCGTTGGATTCGTTTTCAGAGACGAATTCCAAATGATATCCTTTTTCTGGATTTGTAATGGAGCCTGAACCCATAAAGGCGCCGCGGATGTAGGCCTTTTTCTCATTCACAGTTTTTATGAGATCAGTGGGTGCATAATTAATCATAAATACGCTTGCACCCTTTATATATTTTAACTCATCAAGTAACAACCTGCAAGACTCATCTTGAGATATATAAATAATAAATACATTTTTTTTAAGTTGAGTGGACTTTGCATTTTTTACTTCAACTACAAATCCAAAGGACCTTCTCAAAAAAGTAAAGACTCTTCGCGCTACTGAGGCGTTTTCTGTGATGTATTCCATGGAAATTTTGTTGTTTTTAAAATTTAAAACTCCACACATGGGAGTTATGCCTGCAAGTTCAGATAGAATTATTTCATAATTATCAACTTTTATCTTTGCAACCTCATCCTTAACTTCAGATGAAAAGCTCATGACTTCACCTCGCTACTGAAATCCTTTTACTTTATTATAGCAGATTTATAAATAAATTTTTTAACTTTGCCATTTTTATATAAATTAAATTCTTAAATTTTCAAAAGAAAAAACCTGGCTGAAATAATTTTTAATAAATTTCAGCACAGGTTTTAAATTATAAATTAAAATTTTAAATTTTTCAATTATTATTTTGCCTTGTTTTCAGCTTTAGCATTTTCTTTTGCTGCATTTTCAGTTTTGTTTTGAGCCTTGGCATTTTCCTTAGCTCCTTCTTCAGCCTTTGGAGCTCCTTCTTTTTCTACTTTACCAAAGTTTTTAAATTCATCTGGAAGTTCAACTTCTTTTGAAGTGTCAACATAAGATTTAATCTTTGCGTCTTTTTTAACCTTTTCAATGTATTCTTTGAACTTTTCTTGTTGAAGAGTTTGCTTTATTTCATCCTTAACTTCATCAAATTCACGAGGATTTTTTTCGTCAAGCTTGATTACATGGTAACCAAATTGAGTTTGAATAGGTTCAGAGATGTCTCCTGCCTTCATCTTTGCAATTTGTTCATCAAAGGCTTGTACCATTTGACCATTTGTAAATTCGCCAAGAGATCCACCGTTTTGTGCAGATCCAGTGTCCTTTGAATTTTCCTTGGCAATTTTAGCAAAATCTTCTCCCTTTAGGATTTGTTTTCTAAGAACATTAGCTTCCTTTAAATCGTCAACTAAAATGTGAGATGCCTTAGCCTTGTAGTATTTGTCCTTGTTGTCTTCATAATATTTTTTTACATCTTCTTCACTTGGCTCTAATTCCTTAGATTTTTCTTGAGTCCACTTGCCAACTAACATTTGGTTTTTCATATTTTCAAAAACATAATCTTCTGGAAGTCCATTTTGTTTTAAGAAATTTTTATAAGCTTCTTCGCCACCAAGTTGTGCCTTGATTTCGTCGATTTTCTTGTTAACTTCGTCGTCGCTAACTTCGATTTTTGACTTTGCTGCATCTTGTTTTAAAGCTTCAGTAGTAGTTAAGTCAGTGATGGCTTGTTCTCTTAAAAGTTCGTCAGTAGATTTTTTTCCATCTTCCTTGTTTGCAAGAACATCTTCACCATACATTGATGTAAGTTGGTTAACTCTTGCTGCATAAGATTTGTAGTAAGCTTCCATTGGAATGTCAACTCCACCAACTGTTGCTGCTACTCCATCTTTTTTTCCATTACAAGCAACTAATGTGCCAGCTAGGGCAATAGCTACTGCTAATTTGCTAAATTTTTTAAAATTCATATTTCTCTCCTTATTCATATTTTTAATTAATAACCTTATTATACACTACTTTTTAGATGTTTTTGTGTCCTTTTTGTGTAAATACAAAATTGTCACAAGTTTTTTAAGTTCATCTAGTGGATATTTTAATTTATTTAAGACAATTTCATTTTCATCACCCATGGAATAGGAAATATTTTCAAATTCATTGTTCATTTCCATAATGGCTTCAAGGGAAACTTCCCCTTCCACTTTTATCCTGTACTCGCCCTTTCTCTCTGTAATGGATTTTACACTTGCCTTTTGAGCCTTGTTCTTTAAAAGGGCAATGTCCATTAAGTTTGAAACTTCATCAGGAAAGTCAGAAAATCTATCGATTAATTCTTCTACTAAGTCTGAGTAAGCCTCTTCAGTGTCGATGACAGAAATCTTTTTGTAAATCTCAAGTCTTGTCTTGTCGTCTTCAATATATTCTTTTGGTATAAAGGAATCAAGCTTAAGATCAATTGTCGTGTCAACTTTTTCTTCCACTTCAAGACCCTTTAACTTCATAATTGCATCTTTAAGATACTTCATGTAAAGGTCGTAGCCAATTTTTTCAATGTGACCTGACTGTCTTGAGCCTAAAATTGAGCCAGACCCTCTTATTTCAAGGTCTCTCTCTGCAATTTTGTGACCAGATCCAAACTCTGTAAATTCCTTTATAGCTTGCAGCCTCTTTTGTGCAACTTCTGATATGGATGTTGACCTGTCGTAGGTGAAGTAGGCGTAGGCAATTCTTGATGACCTGCCAATCCTACCTCTAAGCTGGTAAAGTTGTGAAAGACCAAGGCGATTTGAGTCTGTAATAATCATTGTATTGGCATTGGGAACATCCATGCCCGTCTCAATTATTGTGGAGCAAACTAAGACATCAATATTTCCCTCTATAAAGTCAATCATGGTGTCTTCCAAGGCTTTTTCACTCATCTGACCATTTGCCATGGCAAAAGTTGCTTCTGGCACAAGCTTTCTAAGTTCCAAAAGTTTATTTTCCATGTTGGCAACCTTGTTGTATAAGAAGTAAACTTGTCCCCCTCTTTCGATTTCCTTTAAAATTGCCTCGCGAACCATTAAATTGTTGTACTCCAAGACATAAGTTTCAACTGGAAATCTCTCCTCAGGTGGCTCGTCAATTACAGACATGTCTCTTATGCCAATCATGGACATTTGTAGGGTCCTTGGTATTGGCGTTGCCGTTAAGGTCAAGGTGTCTACATTTTCCTTTAACATCCTAAGTTTTTCCTTGTGACGCACTCCAAACCTCTGCTCTTCATCTATTATTAAAAGTCCCAAGTCTTTAAAGTGAACATCCTTGGAAAGAAGTCTGTGTGTGCCCACGATTATGTCGATGTTGCCATTTTTTAAGCCTTCAAGGTCGGCTTTTTGGTCCTTCTTACTTCTAAATCTGGACAAAAGTCCAATGCCCACTGGAAAATTTTTAAACCTCTCCCTAATTGTGTTGTAGTGTTGCTGGGCAAGGATTGTCGTTGGAACAAGTAGTGCCACTTGTTTGCCATCAAGGATTGCCTTAAAGGCAGCACGAAGGGCAACTTCAGTCTTGCCATAACCAACATCGGCACAGAGCAGTCTATCCATGGGAACAGGCTTTTCCATGTCCTCTTTTATCTCTTCAGAAGAAGTCAGCTGTCCACTTGTCTCTTCATAGATAAAGGCATCCTCAAACTCTCTTTGATACTGAGTGTCCTCGCTAAAGGCATAGCCCTTGGTGTTTTCACGAGTGGCATAAAGTTTTATCAGCTCATCAGCCATGTCGTCAATGGATTTTTTAGCGTGAGCCTTTTTCTTTTTCCAATCTAGGGAATTTAATTTATTAACCTTTGGCTCTCTCTTGCCCTCTTGCACATACTTATAAATTGAGTCAAGAGATTCAATTGGAAGAAATAATTTATCCTCACCGCCATATTCAATGACAATGTAGTCCCTTTGGATGCCAGATACGGCAAGCCTTGTTGTTCCCACATACTTGCCAACTCCATGTGCCTCGTGGACTACAAAGTCGCCAATAGCCAAATCTTCAAAGTTTAAGGATTTTTTCTTAGCAGGCTTATTTTTTTTCTTCTTGGAAAAAGAGCCGTAGATTTCAGAATAATTTATAAAAACTGTTTTTGAATCGGTAAACTCTATGCCATCATTTAGGGCGCCTGTGGTTACTACTAAATTGGCATAGTCTTTAAAGCTGCCAAAGTCCTTGGCAAGTTCTGGCGAATAACCAAGCTCTATTAGGTGATCAAAAAGTCTCTTGGCTCTTTTTTCTGTGGCGCCTAGAAGAATTACCTTAAAGTCATTTTTTTCATAGTAGTCCAAGTCCTCTTTGAAGAGTTTTATCTTGGACATATAATTTGTAACGCTCTTAACCTTTATATTTACAATGTCCTGTGGCTTAAAGGACTTAGGTGGCTTTAAGAGGGCGTTAAAAGTTATAAGGCTCTCTTCATTTAGCTTATCTACAAGGTCTTTGTAGGAGTAAAAAGTTTTTTCGTGAGCCTTTGTCACTTCTCCATTTTCAATTAAGAGGGCAAACTTCTCGCCATTTCGGAGGGCAAGTTCCTCTTCTCTTTCCACAATCCTCGTGGGCTCGTCAATTAAGAAGATAAAGTCATCTAAGTAATCTAAAAAGGATGACACTTCTCCTTCATCAACATAGGGAAGGATCAAGTCCTTGTTCAAAATATTTTCGTCGTTTTCAAGTCTATCAACGCATCTCAAAAACTTTTCCTTTAGTCTATCTTTTTCCTTGCCAGCTAATTTTGTCTTCCCAAGGTCCTTTTTGATCCTCTCAGCAATTTTTTTCTTCTCCTGGCTTTTTAAAATCAAATCTTCAATGGGAAAAATATTTATTTCCTCATGCCTTTCAATAGACCTTTGGTTTTCAATTTCAAAGCTCCTAATGGAGTCCACCTCGTCATCAAAGAGTTCAATTCTATAGTTGGCATCTTGGCTGGCAATGTCAATGATAGAACCCCTTATGGAGAATTGTCCTACCCCTTCTACGCTTGGAAATCTTTCATAGCCCATTTCGATTAGCTTTACTCTCAATTCTTCAAGAGAAATTTGTGATTCAGCCTTAATATTTATCTTGTAGCTTGAAAATAATTCTCTCTTGGAAATTTTTGCAGTGAGGGCATTTAGGGTAGTGACAACAATATCTGCCCTGCCACTAGAGACTTCAGCCATTGCCTCAAGCCTCTTCTTTGTGTTTTCCTTTGACTTTGAGTCTCTCTCGTAAAAGAAGACATCCTTTTCTGGATAGAGCAAGCAATTTGCACTGGAAATACTTGATATATCTTCATAAGTCTTTCTTGCAGTGACCCTATTTTGTGAAATAACACAAACTTTTTTGCCAAGATCATTAAAGGCAGGCGCAAAAAGAGAGAGCACCGCCTCTTCTGAGCCAAAGACAGCAGTGTTCTTTGAATTTTTTATTGAATTATTTACTTCTTTAAAAGATTTTAAATTCTTTACGCTATTTATTAAAAAATCCAAGATTCACCTCAATAAATATTGTTGTTGTAAGAATTCATTGACTTGTCAATGCCCCTTGAAACAGCTTCAATAATTGCATCAGCACAGGCATCTATTGCATCTTCAATATGTTTTTTATCCTTTGCAGGAAAAGAGGACAGCACAAAATTTGCCAAATCTTCATTGGGGTGCTTCTTGCCAACACCAACCTTAAACCTGGCAAAGTCTTTACTTCCTGTTAAATTTACAATTGACTTTAGTCCATTGTGAGTGCCTGCAGACCCGTTTTTCTTAATCTTTAGCTGAGCAAACTCAATGTCTATATCGTCTACTACTACTATTAAATCTTCTGGCTTTAATTTATAAAAATTTAAAATTTCAACTATTGCCTGGCCAGAATTATTCATAAAAGTATGGGGCTTTAGGAGAATAACCTTCTCTGCAGCTATTCTCCCTTCACCTACAAGCCCCTTAAATTTAATCTTATTAACTTTTATGTTTAATTTATCAGCAAGTGCATCAATAGTTCTAAAGCCAATATTGTGTCTTGTGTCCTCGTACTTTTTGCCGGGATTGCCAAGACCTGCTATTATATACACTAAATCACCTTATTCAAACATTTCACTAACTGATGTTGCAGTGTTAATTCTCTTAATTGCAGATGCAAAAATTGGAGCAACAGAAACAACATCAATTTTATCAATCTTCTTTTCTTCTGGAAGTTCAATTGTATCAGTGATTACAAATTTTTCAAGTGATGAATTTTTTATTCTTTCAATGGCAGGACCAGATAATACGCCGTGAGTTGCAGCTCCGTAAACATATTTTGCTCCTCTAGCCTTAAGGGCATCAGCAGCCTTAGTAATAGTTCCTGCAGTGTCTGCAATGTCGTCAACTAAAATTACAGACTTGCCATCAACATCACCTATGATATTCATAACTTCAGATACATTTGCCTTTGGTCTTCTCTTTTCAATAATTGCAATTGGAAGGTTTAATTCGTTGGCAAACTTTCTAGTTCTAGTAACTCCACCTAAGTCAGGAGAAACAACAACGAAGTCATCTTCCTTAACAATATCCTTGAAATATCTTGCAAGATAAGGAATTGCAGTTAAGTGGTCAACAGGAATGTCAAAGTAACCTTGAATTTGTCCTGCGTGAAGGTCCATTGCAACAACTCTGTCTGCTCCAGCCTTAGTCAAAAGATCTGCAACAAGTTTTGATGTAATAGGTTCTCTTGCCTTAGTCTTTCTGTCTTGTCTTGCATATCCATAATAAGGAATAACTGCATTAATTCTTCCAGCAGATGCTCTCTTTAGGGCATCAATTAAAATTAAAAGTTCCATTAAATTTGTGTTTACTGGTGCAGAAGTAGATTGGATGACAAAAACATCCTTGCCTCTTACAGAAATTCCAATATCAATAGAAATTTCACCATCAGAAAAAGTTGAAACAGTGCAAGCGCCCTTTTCAATTCCCAAGTTTTCACAAATTTTATCTACAAGACTTAAATTAGAATTTCCTGTAAATACAACAATATCTCCATTAACAGTGTTCATTACTATGTCCTCCTATTTGACAAATCCTTTTCTTTTAACCCAACCATCTATATTTTTTTGAGGTGCTCTCTCAAGAGAAAGCTGACCCTTCAAAACATCTTTAGTAATTGTGGAACCAGCAGCAATATAAGCATTTTCTTCCACTACAATTGGCGCCACTAAATTTGAATTAGAACCTATAAAGGCATTGTCGCCAACTTTTGCCCTAAACTTTTCTCTTCCATTGTAGTTTACAAAGACAACTCCGCAGCCAATGTTAACTCCACTTCCCACATCGGCATCGCCAATATAGGCAAGGTGACTCATCTTGGTGCCATTGCCCACACTTGAATTTTTAACTTCAACAAAGTTTCCAATTTTACAATTTTCCCCAACTTTGGAATTAGGTCTAAGGTGGGCGTAAGGTCCAACAGTAGTTCCCCTTCCAATAGAAGAATCTTCGATTTCAGAGTTTCTAATAATAACATCTTCGCCAATTACAGAATTTTTAATTGTAGAAGAATAAATTTCTGCCCCTTCCTTTATGACAGAGTTTCTGTCAATGCGAGTGCCAGGATAAATCATGACATCTCTGTCAATTTCCGCACCCCATTCAATGTATGTGGACTTTGGATCAACTATGCCAACGCCCCTTAACATATATTCCTTGTTAATTTTTTCTTGCAAAATTTCTGCCGCAATAGAAAGCTCATATCTTGAATTTACTCCAAGAATTTCTCTAGTATCTCTTAGCTTAAAAGAATCAACCTTTTTGCCAGCTTCTACTAAAATTCCAAGGGCATCAGTGATATACATTTCATTTGCCGCATTGTCTGTGTCGATTTTTGAAAGGGCAAACCTTAGCGAAGAACCCTTAAAGGCAAAAATTCCTGAATTGATTTCACGAATTAACTTTTGCTTTTCGCTTGCGTCCTTTTCTTCAACAATAGCAACGACATTTGCATTTTCGTCACGAACAATTCTTCCATAATTAGTAGGATCCTTCATGTCTGCAGATAGAACTGTGACATCATTATTTCTCTCTTCGTGGAATTTCAAAAAGCAAGAAATAGTTGAATTAGAAATTATGGGAGTATCGCCATTTAAAATAATAACTGTATCTTCGTCTTCTATCTTATCAAGAGCATTTAAAACAGCGTATCCTGTACCGTAAGGCACATCCTCGCCAATGGGCTGCTCAATAAATTCTACACCTTTATCATCTTTGAAGGCATGACACACTTTTTCCTTGTTGTGTCCAACAACTACAAGATTCTTTTCAATTTGCGAATGCTTGCAAGAATTTAGAACATAAAAAAGCATGGGTCTTCCAAGAATTTCATGAAGTACCTTTGGCTTTTTGGACTTCATTCTCGTTCCCTCTCCTGCTGCCAGGATAACTGAAACTTTCATAAAACACCTCTTTTTATTTACTTATTACATTATAACTAAGTTGTCCCCTTATATTCAAGAAAATTTGAGAATTTATTTAGATTATAAGGAGATTTATTAAAAGCTGTGCTTTTAGAACTAATATAAAATTTTTTATTTTGAGTTTTGTTTTAAAATATATAATTTCTTTTTTTATTTTTTCTTAAAGCCTGCGGCTTTATCACTTATAAGGAGGGGGTTAAGGGGCATTGCGAGGCCCCTTTTCCCCCTCCTTAAACCACCCCCTTTGAACCCCACGCGCTGAAAGTCCAAAAAAATCGGTCATGCTAAATTT
>NZ_KV804703.1:23274-63877 GCF_001811425.1 Peptoniphilus sp. HMSC062D09
AACCGATTTTTTTGCTTATCTTATACACTCCCATTAGTCTACGGCTATAGCTAAAGTTGTTCTCCTAATATCTTAATTAAAAAAGTGGATCAGATAAAAATCTCGTGGAAAATAGTTAAGTTGGCAAGAGTGCCCAGCTTGTTGTTATGGTTGTCAGGCAGTCGTCTTTGCCAATATGCCGTAGAAGTCATCAGGCAGTAAGCAAAAAGTTCGAAGGCGTTAAAAAATTTTGCTGTTTGAGCTCGAAGAACGAGTTCAAAATTTTAGCCGTAGGACTTTTTGCGTAGCCGTGGGTCGAGGCCCCTGCCAGGGCACAGGGGTGTGGGGGAGGTCAAAGGAGGGGGTAGAGGGGGGCATTGCCGCCCCCTCTACCCCCTCCTTAAAATAAATTTTACTTTGCCTTTCTAAAAAGCAAATTTTTTCTCTCCTTGACAAAACAAAAAAATAATAGTATAGTCTACACATATTGATGAGGCGATAATAATGAAAAACTTTAATAACTTTAAAAATTTCACAAGCCAAGCATTCTGTTGTTGTTCTATAAAAATTTTATAGGACTTATTTGAATGTGAATCAATATTTTAAAATTTTTAAGCAAGAAGATTTTGAGAGTATATGAATTCATATACTCTCTTTTTTTATTTAGTTTTAAGGAGGACAAAATGACAAAATTATTAGAAACAATTGGCCAATCAAAACTCGTTCAACTAGAAAACATTGGCGACGGAAATATTTTTGTAAAGGTGGAAAAATCTAATCCAGCAGGCTCAATTAAGGATAGGGCTGCTCTTTACATGATAAAGGGCGCCATAGAAGATGGCTCTCTCAAAGAAGGAATGGAAATTGTTGAGCCAACTAGCGGCAACACTGGCATAGGCATTGCCATGATTGGTCGTGCACTTGGCTACAAGGTAAATATAGTCATGCCTTCTTCCATGTCCCTTGAAAGAAGAAATTTAATTGCATCCTTTGGTGCAAATTTAATTTTAACTGGCGAAGGCGGAATGCAAGAAGCTGTTGACAAGGCAAAGGAACTTGTTGCCACAGGAAATTATTTTATGCCAAACCAATTTGAAAATAAATACAATGCCCTTGCCCATGAAGAAACTACTGGTCCAGAAATTTATAGGAACCTAAAGGACCTTTCAGGTTTCATAGCAGGTATTGGGACTGGTGGTACTGTTACTGGCATTGGAAGATATTTGAAGTCACAAAATAAAAATATAAAAGTTTGGGGACTTGAACCTGATGAATCTCCACTTATTACAAGGGGTAAGGCTGGCGTCCACAAAATCCAAGGCATTGGCGCAAACTTTATTCCAGGAGTTTTGGACCAAAAAGTTCTCGACAAAACTATAACAGTAAAATCAGATGAGGCAATTGAAATGGCAAGAAGACTTTCTCGCCAAGAGGGACTTTCAGTGGGAATATCAGCAGGTGCAAATGTCCTTGGCGCTTTAATGATGCAAAAAGAAATTGGCGGCAAGATTGTAACAGTTGCTCCTGACACTGCAGAAAGGTATATGTCTACAGACTTATTTAAAAATGACTAATTTTTTTAAAGAATTAAAATCCTATGGGAAATTTATTTTAAGAGAAGATCCCGCTTGCAAAAGCTTATTTGAAGCTATATTTATGTATCCCATTGTGTCAGCCATGATCCGTCACAGAATTGCCCACTACTTTTATGAAAAAGACCACACCACTCTTGCCCGATGGATTTCCCAAAGGTCTCGCAAAAAAACTGGAATCGAAATTCATCCTGGTGCAAAAATTGGCAAAAATCTCTTTATCGACCATGGCATGGCTGTGGTCATAGGAGAGACTGCAGAAATTGGTGACAACTGCCACATGTATCACAACATAACTCTTGGTGGTACGGGAAATGAAAAGGAAAAGAAAAGACACCCAACAGTGGGAAACAATGTAATAATAGGAACAGGTGCCACTGTCCTTGGTCCGGTAAAAATTGGTGACGGGGCAAAAATCGGAGCAGGTGCCCTTGTCCTCACAGACATCCCTGCAAACTCTACTGCCGTTGGAGTTCCAGCTGTAGTTGTAAAATTTCACGACCCCAGCGAAAATAAATACCACTAATTTATTTTAAAGGAATAATTTCATAGGCAAAACTTTATTAACTATCAAAAAAAGAGAACTCGCCGTAAAATGAGTTCTCTTTTTCTTTACAAACTTATAAATTATTTCCACAAAAAAAACTGCCCCAATGGGACAGTTTCTTTAAAATTTAAATAAGTTAAATTATTTAACTTCTACAGTTGCGCCAGCTTCTTCAAGTTTAGCTTTGATGTCGTCAGCTTCGTCTTTTGAAACGCCTTCTTTAACTGCTTTAGGTGCTCCGTCAACTACTGCCTTTGCATCTTTAAGTCCAAGTCCTGTAAGGTCTTTAACTACTTTGATAACTTTAACTTTTTCTTGTCCTGCTTCAGTGATGATTACATCAAATTCAGTTTTTTCTTCAGCTGCTGCTGGAGCTGCGCCACCTGCTACTGGAGCTGCTGCTACTGCTGCTGGAGCTGCTGCTGATACTCCGAATTCTTCTTCAAGAGCCTTAACTACTTCTGATAGTTCTAATACTGTAAGTTCTTTAACTTCTTCAATTAATTTTTCTACTTTTTCTGACATTTTATTTCCTCCGTAATTTTAATAATTTTAATTTTTTTGCATATTAATTATGCTGCTTCATTTTCTTTCTTATCAGCGATTTGTGCAATAACTCTTGCAAATCCTGATAGTGTTCCATTTAATACATTAGCAAATCCTTGGATTGGTGCGTTCAAGCCTCCAAGAACTTGTGCAACAAGAACTTCCTTAGATGGTAATTTAGCAAGTGCATCAACTTCAGAAAGTGATAATACTTTTCCGTCAACATAACCTGCCTTAATTTCTAATGCTTCATGACTTTCTGCAAACTCAGATGAAATTTTTGCTGCGGATGCTGGATCTTCCATTCCGAAAGCAATAGCGCTTGGTCCCTTTAAAAATTCTTCAAGACCACTTACTTCTAGTTCTTCAAAGGCACGTCTCATCATTGTGTTTTTGTAAACTTTGTAGTCAACATTTGCATCTCTAAACTTACTTCTAAGTTCAGTTACTTCTTCAACTGTTAGACCTCTGTAATTTACAAGTACAATTGACTGTGCACCTTGTATTTTTTCTTTAATTTCATCTACTAGGGCTTGTTTTGATTGTAATTTTTCTTCTTTCAATTTGTCACCCCCAAAATAAAAAAATCTCACGCCGCCGTGAGATGTGAAAATCAAATAAATCCGAATTTCAAACCTCGGTAGGACTTATGGCATTGCCACCTACTGTCTGCGGCTTAGTAACATTGATATTATATACAGTCTAATGTGCCTTGTCAAGGCTTTTTTTGATTTAATTTAAAAAAAACCACAGATTTCATGGAGAAGTCTGTGGTCTTAGGTGTTTTTATTTTTCCATTAATTTTTGTCCATTGATTTTAATTCCAGGACCCATTGTTGATGCAACTGTTACTGATTTTAAATAACGACCCTTTGCAGCTGCTGGTTTTGCTTTTATTATAGCCTCTGCAATTGTCTTAAAGTTTTCAGCAAGTTTTTCAACTCCGAAAGAAACTTTTCCGATTGGAACGTTAATGATTGCAGCCTTGTCTACTCTGTATTCAACTTTACCTGCTTTAGTTTCTTTTACGGCTTGTTCTACATCAAATGTAACTGTACCTGATTTAGGGTTTGGCATAAGTCCCTTTGGTCCAAGAACTCTACCGATTTTACCAACTACGCCCATCATGTCTGGAGTTGCAATAATTACATCAAAATCAAACCAGTTTTCGTGTTGGATTTTTTCAACTAATTCTTCTCCACCTGCATAGTCAGCACCTGCTGCTTCAGCTTCTTTAATTTTTTCTCCCTTTGCAAGAACAAGAACTCTAATTTGTTTACCTGTTCCGTTAGGAAGAACTACAGTACCTCTTACTTGTTGGTCAGCGTGTCTTGGGTCAACACCAAGTCTTACTGCAAGTTCTACTGTTTCGTCAAAGTTTGCCTTAGCAGTCTTTATAACTAAGTCAAGAGCTTCATTTACATCATATAAATTTGATTTATCTACTAGCTTTGCGCTATCTTGATATTTTTTACCTCTTTTTGGCATATTTACCTCCTTCGTGGTACTTGCGGCCTAGCCTCCCACTTATCTTTCTACTTCTATACCCATACTTCTAGCTGTACCTGCGATCATTTCCATAGCAGCTTCAACGCTTGCTGCGTTAAGATCAGGCATCTTTGTTTTAGCTATTTCTTCTACTTGAGCCTTTGTCAATTTTCCAACTTTTTTCTTGTTAGGTTCACCACTTGCCTTAGCCATATTAAGAGCTTTCTTAATAAGAACTGCAGCTGGTGGAGTCTTTGTGATAAAAGTGAAAGAACGATCTTGATAAACTGTTAGAACAACAGGGATAATCATACCTGCTTGATCTTGAGTCTTTGCGTTAAATTCCTTTGTGAACTGCATGATGTTTACACCATGTGGTCCTAGTGCAGTACCAACTGGTGGAGCTGGTGTAGCTTTTCCTGCAGGAATTTGTAATTTTACTAATGCTATGACTTTTTTTGCCATTTTATTTCCTCCTTGTGGTAATGCGGGTTTACCCTCCCACACATTTCTTACTCTTTAATAATCTGATTGAAATCCAATTCAACAATTGTATCTCTTCCAAACATTGAGATACATACCTTAACCTTAGCTTTGTCGTAATTGAAGCTGTCGATTTTACCTACCAAATCTTTAAATGGTCCATTAATAACTTTGACAACTTCTCCTACATCGAAGTTATCGAATAACTCTTTGCTATCGGTAACTCCTAGTAGCAACACTTCTTCATCTGTTAGTGGCACAGGCTTTGAAGCTGGTCCAACGAAACCAGTTACTCCTCTTGTATTTCTCACAAGATACCAAGTTTCGTCGTTCATAATCATGTTGACAAGGACATAAGATGGAAACATCTTTCTTTCCTTTGCCTTGGAAACTCCATCCTTAGTTTCAACATAGTCTTCCATAGGAATTCTAATGTCGAAGATGACATCTTCCATACCACGATTGTGAACCATAGCTTCCATGTTTGCCTTTACCTTTTTTTCATAACCTGAATAAGTGTGAATTACATACCATTTTGAAGCTTCATTGCTATTAAGTTCTTGTGTATCCAACTAAAACACTCCAATCAATAAATAAAACCAAATAAAAACATTATGATTTTATCATATGCTAATAGTAGTAATGATGACAAAATAACTGCAACAATTACTATTATAGAATATTTGATTACAGTATCCTTAGAAGGCCATACAACCTTTTTGAATTCAGATTTCACACCTCTAAAGTATCTACCTAGACCGCCTTTTTTTTCTTCAGTCTTAGGTGCTGTTTTAGTAGCCATAAATCCTCCTTACTTAGTTTCTTTGTGAGTCGTATGTTCTTTACAGAATTTACAATACTTCTTTAGTTCCAATCTTTCAGTAGTATTCTTCTTGTTTTTATATGTCACATAATTTCTGTTTTTACATTGTGTGCATTCAAGTACTACTCTATCTGCCATAAAAACACCTCCAGTGCTAAAAAAAAGAGCCGCCCTTGGCTCCTTCTAATTTACTAAGTAATACTACCACATAAGTCCCCTTTTGTAAAGCTATTTGTGATAAATTTTCTCTATTTTTTCTGCTTTTAATTATTTTTTTCACCATGAAAATTTTTTAGGATTTCACTTATTTCAGCTGAGTCCATAAAATCATAAATTTTCCAGTGATTTGGCAGCAAAAATTTGTAGGGTTCAAGGGAAAATCTCTTGTCCATTAAAAGAATTTTGCCCCTGTCATCTTCAGTCCTTATGACGCGTCCTGCCGCTTGCACAACCTTTATCATGCCAGGATAAATGTAGGCGTACTCATAACCTCTCTTGTACTTTTTTTGGAAGTGACTCTTTAAAATATTTCTCTCATAGGATAGACCAGGCAGACCCACAGTTATTATGGCGACCCCTCTCAGTCTCTCGCCAATTAAGTCTATGCCCTCAGAAAAAACTCCACCCATAACTGCAAAGGCTCTTGTGCTAGAAGAAAAGGTAAACTGGTTTAAAAATTCTTGGCGGTCAGCTTCTGTCATGTCCCTATCTTGCTTAACTGCCTCCTGGTCTATGTCAAGGTATCTTTCGTAGACACTTTCCATAAAGGAATAGGATGGAAAGAAGAAAATATAATTGCCATCATCATCAGAAAAATTTTTAAGATTTTCAATTATTTCATCAATTGAATCTTCTCTATCCCTATAAACTGTTGAGATCTTATTATTTCTAAGGACCAGTAAATTTTCTGGGTCAAAAGGGGATTTTATCTTGTAATAGTTTGTCTTTTCATCTGCCCCTAAAAGTTTTCCGTAATATTTTATGGGGCTTAAGGTTGCTGAGAAAAAGACAGAAGACCTAGGTGTCCTCAAAATATTTTCAAAAATTGGTGCAATGTCAAGGGACTTAATCTTAACAGAGTTTTCACTTTTTATGGAAACAAAGTCCTTGTTGTAGTATTCCAAAATTTTGATGTACTTAAAAAGTTTAAAGTATATGTCAAGAGCATCTTCATAGCTCTTCACTTCCTTGTCCTTTATTAGAAAGTCGTTCATTGAAAAAACTGTCTTTTCCACTTCTCCATTAAAGGCTAAAAATTCATCATAGGAATAAAAAGTTTTTTCGCCTAATTTTTTAAACTCTTCTAGGGCATTTGTGAGGTGCTTTCTGGCAGCCTTTCTCTTCTTGGGAAGAAGGTCTAAAAGTTTTTCCAAGTCGCCGATAAAAACTTCTGCCGAGTACATTTCTCTCCCCCTCTCCAAGAGGTTGTGGCTCTCATCAATGAGGAGGGCGAACCTGAGCATGGAGTTTTCAAAAAATCTTTTGAGATAAACTGTTGGGTCAAAGATGTAATTGTAGTCGCAGACAATGAAGTCAGAGAAGTCCAATAAGTCCAATTGATATTCAAAGGGGCAGACCATGTGAAGTCTTGCAAATTTTTCAATATTTTCCCTAGAAAAATTGTGGCAGGAGTCAAAAATGTCTATTATGGCGTCGTTGACTCTGTCAAAGTGTCCCTTGGCATAGGGACAGTCCTTGGGATTGCAAGAAACTTTGTCATTTAAGCAAATTTTTTCCTTTGCCGTGACAATTGCAAGCTTTAATTTTAATTTTTTATTTAAAAGTCTTTCCAGGGCATCCTTGGCAGCATTTTTCCCAGTAGACCTTGCCACAAGATAAAATGCCTTGTCAATTTTATCTTCTCCCATGGCTTTAATTGTGGGGAAAATCGTGGAAATTGACTTGCCAATGCCTGTTGGTGCCTCAACAAATAATTTATTTTCCTCATCAATTGTGTTATAAACTGCAACGGAAAGTTCTCTCTGCCCCTTTCTAAAATTTTTAAAGGGAAATCTTAGTTTTTTTATGGACTCATCCCTAGTGTCCTTCCAGTCAACAATTCTCTTGGAAAACTCCAAATATTCCATTAAAGTTCCCATGAAAAAGTCGCGAAGTTCCCCAAAGGAAAAAGCCTTTTTTATGTTTAAAGTTTCTTCTGTTTCAAGTTGAAAATATGTTAGCATTACATTTATTTCATCAAGTTCATGATCTTTTGCATAAATATAGGCGTAGCACCTAGCCTGTGCCCAGTGCATGATGTTTTCTTCCTTTTTAAGGTCTTCTAGGTCCCTTGTAGTTGATTTTATTTCGTCAACTGTAACTTCCTCGGAAACTTCAATGCCATCGGCGCGACCTTCCACAGTGAAAATTATGTCCTCAATTTCTTCTGTGGTCCTCAAAAAAACTTCTGTCAAAAAATCTTTGGAGTATTCCCTTTGGACCTTTTGATGAGCCTTTATTCCCTCTATTGCCCTCTTGTTGGAAAAAAATCTCCTGTCGATGTCGCCAGACCTTTTGACGAATTCTATTAAATTTCTTACGGAGATTTTTACTTCCTTCACATAAATCCACCCTTATTTAAAATATTTTCTCAAAAAATTATTCCAAATCTAAAAAATCAAGCTGTCTCAAAGCTTCAAACAAAATAATATTTGCAGAATTTGACAAGTTTAAACTCCTGCCATAATCCTTTAACATGGGAATTCTTATAGCCATGTCATAGTTTCCGAAGATCAAATCTTCTGGTAGACCTCGAGTTTCTGGTCCAAAAACTATAAAATCGCCATCCTTAAATTTCACATCAGAATATTTTTTCTTTGCCTTGGTGGAGGCGAGATAAAAATTGCTGTCTGGATATTTTTCCACAAGTTCATCATAGGAATCGTAATAATTTATGTCTACAAGGTGCCAATAATCAAGCCCTGCCCTCTTTAAATGTTTATCGTCAACTTCAAAACCAAGAGGCTTTATTAGGTGCAGCCTCGTCTTTGTAAGGCCGCAAGTCCTTGCAATTGCACCTGTATTAAAGGGAATTTCTGGCTCATAAAATACTATATTTAACATTTTTTGTCTCCTTCTAAAATTTCTATGGCACATTTAAGTCCGTCAAGGGCAGAAGAAATTATTCCTCCAGAATAACCTGCACCTTCTCCTATGGGAAATAAATTTTCCACTTTTATGCTTCTATAATTATCTCTCACTATCCTAACTGGCGAAGATGTCCTTGTCTCCACTCCTGTTAGGATTGCGTCGTCACTTGAAAATCCGTGAACTCTTTTATCCATTACCCTAAGGGCGTTTTTTATGGCGCGATTAATGGATTCTGGATAAATTTCATTTAAATCGGCAAAGACATAGCCTGGCTTAAAAGTTGGCTTCACCTGACCAAGTTTTTCAGTCACCCTATTTTCCATAAAGTCCTTCACTCTTTGGACAGGTGCCTTGCCCTGACCCATGTCATAGGCTTTCTTTTCGATTTCATTTTGAAAATTCATGCCAGCTAGGTTCCCAGCACCAAAAATTTTATCATCAATACTTGCAACTATTGCTGAATTTGAGTTGTCGCCAGACCTGTCGTGATAGGACATGCCATTTACAACAAGCTTACCTTCTATTGAAGATGAGTTTACCACATAGCCACCTGGGCACATGCAGAAGGTGTAAACGGAGTGCGCCTGGTCTTTGTCTGTGACATTAAGCTGATAAGTTGCCGCTGGAAGTTTATCTGAGACCATGCCATACTGGGCCATCTCAATATTTTTCCTTAAATGTTCAATTCTAAAGCCTACAGCAAAAGGCTTTTGCTCAAGTAAATTATACTTATCAAGCATAGAAAAAGTATCTCTTGCAGAATTTCCAAGGGCTAAAATGTAGGCATCGGCAACATATTCTCCCTTGTCTGTTATTATTTTATTTATTTTTCCATCTTCTATGTCAAAATCAATAAGCTTTTCGCTGAATTTATATCTTGCACCTTGACTTTCAATTTCACGCCTCATATTTTTTATGACGTCACGCAAAATATCTGTCCCTATATGAGGTTTTTGCTCGTAGAGAATATCTTCTGGCGCTCCATTTTCCACAAAGATGTCAAAGACATGAGAGACCCTCTTGTCTTTTGATCTGGATGTTAGTTTGCCGTCAGAAAAAGTTCCTGCGCCGCCTTCTCCAAATTGCACATTGGAATTTTCGTCCAGTCTTCCACTTTCGTGAAGTTCATCAATGTCCTTTACTCTTTCATCAACTGCCTTGCCCCTTTCAATTAGGGTCACCTTTACGCCCTTCTTTGAAAGCAAATAGGCAGCAAAAAGTCCTGCAGGTCCAGTCCCAACTATGACCGCAGTTTTTATATTGTTAAGATTATTAACTTCAAGCTTTTCTTCATGAAATTCATCAATATTATTTTTAAGTCTCTTGAGAGTTTTTTTATCTATGTCCTTTAATTCTAAATCCACTAAAACTTGGTAGATGTAATTAATTTCACATCTTGCATCTAGGGATTTCTTGTAAATTTTATAGTCAAAATCCTTTTTATTTAATTCCTTTTCAATTTTTCCTCGCAAAAATTTTTCGTCCTTGTCGTAGGGAACTTTAATATTTCTTAAAATAATCATATTTTCACCAAAAACATTATAACACGAAAAAATCCCATTTTACCAAATTGTGATTAATGCTATAATAAAAAAGGAGGTTATAATGAAAAAAGATTTATCTTACATAAAAGTTATAGTTATTGCAGTTATACTTGCACTTTTTATGAGAACTTTTCTCTTTAATATAGTTAGAGTTCAGCAAACTTCAATGTATCCAACTGTAAAACCCAATGATATAATTTTGTCATCTTCCCTCTACAGGTTCAAAAAAGATTTTAAAAGAGGCGACATTGTTGTCTTTAAATCCCCTTCAGAAAACAAAATGCTAATCAAAAGAATTGTAGGACTCCCTGGAGAAAAAGTTGAAATTTATGATGGATCAATTTATATTGACGGGAAACTTTTAGAAGAAAAGTATTTTAAGGAAAAACCCTATACTCTATCTCCTACAAGTGAATTTGAAGTCCAAGCCGATGAATTATTTGTTCTTGGTGACAACAGAAGTCCTAATGGATCTGTGGACTCGAGAATCTTTGGTCCAATTAAAATAAAAAACATAAGATCTCATCCTTTTTATAGGATCTTTCCAATAAATTCAAAAAAAATTATAAATGAAATTAACTAAAATAGAGACCTCATAGGGTCTCTTCTTTTGTTTTTGGCAAAATTATTTCAAATACTGTTCCTATAATTTCACCCTTTTCATTTTTGTTGTCTAAAATTTTTATGTCGCCCCTTAATTTTTCCATTATATTTTTCACGAGGTTTAAGCCAATGCCGTAGCCGCCGCTCTTTCGGTTTCTGGACTCATCAACCCTATAAAACAAATCAAAAACTTTATCTTTATCCTCGTCGCTGATTCCCACGCCAGTATCTCTCACTTCTATAAAATAATTTTCTTCATCTTCTCTAAAATCAAAGGAAAGACTTCCGCCGTCAATGTTATAAAGTATTCCATTTTTGCCAAGGTTAAAGAGGACCCTCTCTAGCAAAATGTCATTGGAATAAATTATTTTATCTTCCAGCTTGGAAATAATCTTCACATTTTTTTCTTCTGCCAAGTCCTCCAAGTCAAAGGCAACTTCTTCCACTAAGTCTCTTAGGTTAAAATTTCTTAAAAGAGCATTTTCCCTGCGATTTAAAAATAAAAGGGACTCAATGATTTTTGAAATTCTGTCTATGTTTTCGTCAAAATTATCTAGTAGGTCTTTTAAGTCCCCATCAGAAACTTTATTTTTCATAAGATAAATTTCAAGTGAAGACTTTATTATGGAAATTGGGGTGTTTAGCTCGTGAGCAATGGCAGATGAAAGGGCCTTTTCCCTGGCATAACTTGAATAAATTTTATCCAGAGACTTTTCAAAGGCAAGGGAAAGCTCTTCAATCTCTTGGGACTCTCCCGGCATATAAATATTTTCTTCACTCTTTATCTTGTCCACATCGATTTCTTGAACTTTTTCCTTTAAGTCCTTTAGGGGTTTTAAAAGTCTTGAAACCAAGACATAATAAACGAGAGACCCAAGGGCAATTGTCCCTGTAATTACAATTAAGGAAAAGTTTTTTATCTCTTTCGTTGATTTTAACTTTGAATCTTCAAGGACAATAAAATAATCATCGCCCTTGGTTTTTTCTTCCTGGACAATTTTTTCGCCAATATCTAAAATTCTCTTCTCTTGATACTTGCCAATGATGTAGTTTGAGGTCGCCATCATTATTATAAAGATGAGAATTATGGAAAAAATCAGCTTGAAGACCAAGGTGTTCTTGGCATTTTTAATTTTCTTCATCAATAATGTAGCCCTTTCCAATTTCATTTCTTATAATATTTTTCCCCAGCCTTGCCTTTAATTTTTTCCTAAGGGCTGACATGTGAACCCTCACAACATTGGAAAATAAGTCTACCTCGTCATTCCAAACATGCTCCATGAGTTCTTCTGTTGTTACATATCTTCCCAGGTTGAAAAATAAATATTCCAAGATGCCTGCTTCCTTGGCTGTGAGCCTTAAATTTTCGCCATCAATGGTAAAGGTCCTCTTTGTCGTGTCAAAGCTTATGCCGCTTGTTTCTATTACTGCATCCTTTATTGTCGTTTGTCTCCTAAGAAGGGACCTAATCCTTGCCTTTAACTCCTCAAAGTGGAAAGGCTTTAGGACATAGTCGTTGGCACCCAAGTCAAAGCCGCGCACTCTGTCGTCAACATCTGATAGAGCAGTGAGCATAATAATATTTACTTCCCTGTCCCTCTCTCTAATTTCCCTTAAAATTTCAAAGCCATCTTTTTTGGGGAGATTGATGTCTAAGATAATGAGGTCGTAATCATTGGTAAAGGCCATAAAGGACCCTCCTTCGCCGTCAAGGGCAGTGTCAACTACATAACCAGAGTGGACCAAGCCCTCTCTTATGGATTCCAAAAGCCTTTCTTCATCTTCAACAAGTAAAATTTTCATTTTATCCTCTTCCATCTTTCGTGGTAAACTTTATAATTTGGATCTTTTATTTCGCTTTTATCAATTAATTCAAAGTCATCAAAGGCAGGAATAAAAGTATCTGCACCTTCCACTACTGTGTCAACTCTCGTCACGATTAACTCGTCAAGCTTATCCCACAAGAGCTTTACAATTTCTGCGCCGCCAATTACAAAAACTTCCTTGTCTGGATATTTTTTCATAATGTCTTCCAACTTTTCTATTGAATCAATATAAAACAAATCCTTCTTGTCTTCTCTATTAGACCTAGTGAAGACTACAGAAATTCTATTGGGAAGCTGCCTTCCAATGGCGTCAAAAGTATGCCTGCCCATGACAATAATATTATTTGTTGTGTAATCCCTAAACATGTGAAGGTCATCATCTACGAACAAAATTTGTTCTCCATCCTTGGCAATGGCATTCTTGTTGTCAACTAATATCAATAATTTCATCTTATCACCTGTAAAAAATTTCTTAATCTAATCATAGCCTAGAGTAAAAATTATTCAAAGACTTTTGAGACTTTTATTTCAAAAAAATTTTACATAAATAAATATAATGTAAAATTCATCTTGAAATTTTTTATTTTCTCTGCTATACTAATGTTGTTATGGCGACATAGCCAAGTGGTAAGGCACGGGTCTGCAACACCCTTATCACCGGTTCAAATCCGGTTGTCGCCTCCAAGATAATCTACTGATTTTTAGTCAGTAGATTTTTTTTTTGCATTTTTTTATATTTATTAAAAAAGCAGCCCGAGAGCTGCTAATTTTATTTTTCATTTATAACTTCTATTGCCTTTTGAAGTTGAGTGTCTGTGTCCTTGTAGTCAATGCCGATGCCCTCTACATCATCTGGCAGGTCAACTTCTATGTCTGGCACTATGCCCTTTTTGTTAATGGACTTGCCACTTGGAGTAAAGTATTCTGAAGTGGTTAGTTTTAGTCCGTCACCACCAGGTAAAGACATCACATTTTGCACTACGCCCTTGCCATAACTTGTCTTGCCAATAATTTTTGCCCTGTCAAGGTCTCTTATGGCTCCTGCCAAAATTTCTGATGCAGATGCAGAGCCTTCGTTAACTAGTACAACCATTTTGATGTCATTGTACTTGTCGTCCAATTTATAATCTTGAACCACTTCTCCCTTGTTGTCCTTTAGGGTAACAAAACTTGTCTTTGGAAGAATTGCATCGCCAATTTCAACTGCGGCGTCAACTACTCCACCAGGGTTTCCCCTCATGTCAAGGATTATGCCCTTAACGCCTTCACTTGTAAGTTCATTTAAAGCCTTAACAAAATCCTTGCCTGTTTCTTCATCAAACATAGTTATGCCAATGTAGCCAAGGTCTCCTATTTTATCTTTTATAATTGAATCGATTTTAATTTCTTCTCTTTTTATTTCAACTTCTTCAGTCTTTAAATTTTTCTTTTTGAGAAGCAAAATCTTAACACTAGTTCCCTTTTCACCACGCATCTCCTTAGATGCCTCGTTAATTTTTTCGGCGCTAAAGTCCTTGCCATTGATCTTTAAAATTTTATCTCCCGATTCAACTCCAGCCCTATCAGCTGGTGAACCCTTTATAGGTGAAATTACTGTCACAGTTCCGTCTTCGTCAGGCGAAATTATAACTCCAATACCTTGAAATTTTCCCGTAGTTGTTTCAGATAGCTTTGCCATCTCTTCAGCAGTGAGATACTGTGAATAGGGGTCGCCTAATCCTGCAACAAGACCCTTTAAAAGACCTGCCTCCAAATTTTCATCTTTAATATCTTTGTTGTAAAGATAATTTTCTCTCAAATATTTTTCTAAGACAATTACCTTGCCAAAATTTTCATTGGAAGATAGGACCTGTCTTATAGTTATCATTCTCGTAACAAAAGCAGTTGTAATTACTAAAAGTACAACTGCTATGATTTTTAAAAATTTATTATTTTTCATTAAACATATCCCAATGGATTTACAGGAGATCCATTAACCCTCACTTCAAAATGCAAATGTGCTCCAGTGGAAAGACCAGTTGAACCTACAAAGGCAACAACATCGCCTGCTTTTACAGATTCGCCTACACCTACATTTAGGGCTGAACAGTGAGCATACACTGTAACTGTGTCGCCATGATCAACCATTACTACATTTCCATAACCGCTCATTAGCTGTGACATAATAACTGTACCAGACTTGGCAGCAACTATTGGCGTGCCACTTGGGGCAGGAATATCTACGCCTGAGTGTAGCCTTGAGTATCCAAGTATTGGATGCACCCTATATCCAAAAGGAGAAGAAATAGAATAGTGACCAGGTAGGGGCCAAGTATAGCTTTGTCCATTTCTTGGTCCAGAAGATACAGTGATGTTGCTGTGAACTCTCGTTGCTCTTCTTGCTGCAGCTTCTTCAGCCTTCTTTTGGGCAGTGATTTCTTTTTGCAGTCTAGCTATTTCTGAATCTAAGGCATCCCAATTTGATTGGGCTTTTTCAAATTCAGCCTTGTATAAGTCTAAGTTTGACTCCAATACCTTCATATAATTATTTTTGGCATCGACTGCTGCTTGATAGGATTGCCTTTCATTTTCAACGGCAGCCTTGCTTGCAGATACCTTTGCCTTATCTATTTGAAGTCTTTCTTCAGTTTGCTTTATTGTGTCAATTTGTTCTTGTATAAACTCAATTAATTCCCTATCAGCTCTGGCTATAGATGAAATAATTTCGTTGTTTCTAAGTAGTTCTTCTATGTCTTTTGAATTTAAAATGACTTCAAGGTAATTTACATTGCCTCTCTTGTACATTTCCCTAAGTCTCATGCGAAGTGCATCAGTATTTTCTGAAAGATTTACCTGAGCTTCTTGCAATTTTTCTTGGTTTTCCGCTATGTCCTTATTTAGTCTTACAATTTCACTTTCAAGAGTGGAAATCTTTGCAGAAGTAACTTGAATTTTTGCATCAAGATTTTCAATATCCATGCCCACTGATTTTTTTTCATTCTCAGTGTTTGAAATATTGCTCTTTTCTTTATTAATTTTATTTTTTATTTGCATTTGCTCTTGCTTTTTTTTGTTTTTCTCAATTGTCAGGCTCTTTGAGCTCTTAGCAAGGGCACCTGTTGGCACAGCCATTAGTGCTGCAAGACATAGAGCAAGAAATTTTTTCTTACTATACATTTTTCTCCTTCACCTACACATCTAAAAATTTCTTAGTTGAGAACAAACTTCCAAAGAAGCCTATTCCTACACCAATACATAAAAATATTATATACAAATCCAATCTAATAGACAAGGCGGACACCAAATCGACGCCAGTCATGTCGTATAGTTGTGGATTAAGTCTTTCAAATAAAATTTCATAAAGCTTTAAAGTTACAAAGCCAGCTATGCCTGCTCCCAAAGCTCCAAAAATTATTCCATCTATGAGGAAGGGTCCCCTAATGTAAGTGTTAGTGGCACCTACATACTTCATTATGTTAATTTCTTTTTTCCTGTTGGAAATGGCAATCTTAATTGTGTTGTGAATAATAAGTATAGACACAAGGACAAGTATGAGAACAATGCCTGCTCCAACTACTTTGACTCCATTTTGTACCTTCATCATTTGAGTGACGAAGTCGTAATAATAATTGTGGTCTTCAACTATGGGAAGGTCCTTATACTTATCTTCAACTTCTTTTCCATAGGAAAGTTCCTTCATCTCAACAGTTACTGATGCAGGTAGGGGATTGCCGCCAGGAATATTATCCAAAATTTTAGAATTTTCTCCAAAGCCTTCCTTAAATTCCTTTAAGGCCTCATCTCTTGAAACATAGGAAACTTTTTTAACCTTGTCGTTGTCGTGAAGCTCATCAATAAAGGCATTTACATCGCTGGGATTGGCATCGTCCTTTAAGAAAAAGACAACCTTATCTAGCTTTTCACCAGTTTGAAAGACAATTCCATTAAGATTTAAGACCATAAGCATTACAACGCCAAAAAGTGTAAGCATTGCAGAAATGGAAATAATGGAAGTGAGAGCCATAGTCTTGTTTCTCCAAAGACCTGAAAAAGATTCTTTCACAACATTAAAGAACTGTCTTATTACTTTCATAATAACCTCCTTCTTTAACATCTGAAACAATTTGTCCCTGATCTAGAGTTACAACTCTCTTGTTAAATTTATCTACGATGTTGACTGCGTGAGTGGCCATGATGACAGTCTTGCCATCGTCGTTAATATTTTTTAGGGCACTCATAATATCCCAGGCAGTGGACTCGTCCAGGTTACCCGTAGGTTCATCACAGACAAGATAAGGAGCCTTATTTACTATTGCCCTGGCAATAGAAACTCTTTGGGATTCACCACCAGAAAGTTCAGATGGATAGTCTTTCTTCTTGTCACTTAAATTTACAAGATCAAGAGCGTAATCAACCTTTTCATTTATTTCTTTTTTTGACTCTCCAAGAATTTCTAGGGCAAAGGCCACATTTTCATAGACAGTCTTTTTTTCTAACAATCTGTAATCTTGGAATACTACAGAAATATTTCTCCTAAGTTTGGGTATCATGTATTTAGATAGTTTAGTTATGTCAGTATCGCCCATGTAAATTTTGCCACGGTTAACTTTTTCTTCTCTAATAAGAAGTTTTATCATAGTAGATTTACCGGCACCTGATGGACCAACTAAAAAAACAAAATCACCACGAGGTATTTCTATACTTACATTTGAAAGTGCAGTTACACCGTTGTTATATTCCTTAAATACATTTTCAAATTTAATCATAATTACACCTTTCTATAATCTCTAATAATTATATTACAAAGTGGTTACAAATGTACAGTAAATTTATTAATTTTCTGTAATTTTTCCAATAATCTGAATATTTTTAAAAGGTGAAAATATTTTTTTTAAAAAATTTTTAAAAATATTTTACATTTCATAGGACTTCGTGTATAATTTTGAAGTAAAAAAGTAATTTATTTATTTGTTTTTAAATGTAGGAGGAAATATGCAAAGATACATTGGAACAGTAGTGCGTGGAATTCGTACTCCGATTGTAAAAAGTGGAGACAATCTAGTAGATATTGTCGTTGATTCCCTAGGCAAGGCTCTTGAATCAGAAAATATTTCTATGAAAGATAGAGATGTAGTGGCAGTAACTGAATCCTTAGTTGCTAGAGCTCAAAATAATTATGTCTCTGTTGATGACATAGCTTGTGATATTAATAAAAAATATGACGGAGAAATTGGAATAGTATTCCCTATTCTTAGCCGTAACAGATTTTCAACTATCTTAAGAGGAATCGCAAAATCAGGAAAGAAAATCCATTTTCTATTCTCCTACCCTTCTGATGAAGTTGGAAACTCACTAATGGATCCAAACCTTCTTTACGAAACTAAGATCAATCCTTTCACAGATGTCTTAGAAGAAAAGGATTATAGAAGAATTTTTGGCGAAGTTGTTAAGCACGAATTTACAGGCATTGACTATGTCACTCTTTACAAGGAAATTTGTGGCGGCAACTGCGACATCCACTTCTCAAATGACCCTAAGACAATTTTAAAATATACAGATGAGGTTCTTGTTGGTTCAACTCACACAAGATTTTCCATTAAGAGACTTTTAAAGGACGAGGGAGCAAAAGTTGTTCTTGGTCTTGACGATATCCTAACTGAATCAATTAATGGCAGTGGTTACAATAAAGACTTCGGCCTTCTTGGCTCAAACTTTGCCTCTGAAAGCAAATTAAAATTATTCCCAAGAGATGGCGAAGAATTTGTAAGTGCAGTTCAAAAGAAATTAATTGACAAGTACAATAAAGAAATCGAAGTAATGATTTACGGCGACGGTGCCTTCAAAGACCCAGTTGGAAAAATTTGGGAACTTGCTGACCCAGTAGTTTCACCTGCCCACACTAAGGGACTTGCTGGCACACCTAGCGAACTTAAAATAAAATACATTGCAGACACTGACCTTAAGGATATGGACGCAGAACACGCAACTGCTGCAATGAAGGAAAAAATTTCTCACAAAAATAAAGATTTAGTGGGAACTGATGAAACTCTTGGCACAACTCCAAGAAGAATCACTGACCTACTTGGAAGTCTTTGCGACCTTACAAGTGGTTCTGGCGACAAGGGAACTCCAGTAGTTTTAATTCAAGGCTACTTTGACAACTTTGCAAGTGAATAATAAATTTAAAAATATAAATTTTTAAGGAGCTTCGGCTCCTTTTTTTATTTGCTCTTTTACATAAATTTTAAATATATTTTAAATAAATTTTTAAAAGAATTCCCTTTTCTTTGATAAAACCTTTTCATTGTATTACAATGGAAAGAGAGGTGATAGTTATGAAGTTTAATACTATGGGTCTAGACAATGCTCTTCTAAAGAGTTTAAAGGACTACATAGATACTTTCGATAATAAGGAAAACAATATTATAAGTATTCTTCACTACGCTCAAGATATTTTTGGCTACCTGCCAAAGGAACTTCAAGTTTACATAGCAAGGCTTACCGGTCTTCCTGCAAGCAGAATAAATGGAATTGTAACTTTTTATTCCTTCTTCAATGAAAAGAAGATGGGCAAGTTCAAAGTTGATGTCTGCCTTGGCACTGCTTGCTTTGTAAAGGGCTCAGAAGAAATTATGAAGGCCTTTAAAGATGAGCTTAGCGTTGATGGCGATGGACTTAGCGAAGATGGTCTTTTTAATGTAAATTCTATTAGGTGCGTGGGAGCTTGTGGCATTGGTCCCGTAGTTCGCGTCAACGACAAAATTTATGGCCATGTTGAAGTTAGTGATGTCAAGGAAATTATAAAGGCACACAGAAATGAATTAGCTACAGAAAAAAATTAAATTATAGATTTCAAAGGAGGTAATTATGGCAAAAATAGATTCCTTGGAAAAACTTATTTCTATAAAAGAATCGAGACATCACCAAACTATTTTAAGAGATATTGGCGACATGCCTGACGATGATGTTATAGAAATTTTTATAACTGGCAATGAAAGAGAAAAATATGCAGAGATAGAAAAAGTTTTTGACGACTTGAAGAGCTTTGTCCGCGAAAAGGGCATGCGAAACTGCAAATTTTTATTCAAGGACGACCCAAATCAAAAAGAAAAGTTTAACATTGAAATAAAATTTAATGTCTGCGCCAATGTTAAGAGCAACTCCCTTGACACTGAAGCCATAAAAGATTTTATTTTAAATGTTGCTTCAATGAAAAGTCAAACTCTTGAGTACGAAAAAGAGGTGACCCATGAATAATTTGAGATTACAAGTGCTTATTTGCAAGGGAACTGGCTGTGTCTCTGCAAGAAGTGATTTGATTAAAGAAAATTTTGATAAGGCAATTGAACATTACAAGATAAAAGATGTGGAAGCCATGATAACGGGTTGCTTTGGCTTTTGCGGCGAAGGCCCCATTGTAAAGGTTGAGCCTGACAATGTCTTTTACACTCATGTAAGACCTGAAGATGTAAATGAAATTGTGGCAGAACACATTCTTCACGGTAGACCTGTCAAGAGACTTCTCTACAAAAATCCAAAAAATAAGGAGCCAATTTACAATCAAAGGGAAATGAGTTTTTACGGCAAGCAAACTCGTGTTGCCTTAAAAAACTGCGGCAAAATTGACCCCGAAAATATTGACGACTACATATCCTACGATGGCTACCAAGCTCTCTTTAAAGTTTTAACTGAAATGACTCCGCAAGAAGTCATAGACATCATTAAAGCATCTGGACTTCGTGGTCGTGGCGGCGGAGGTTTTCCTACTGGCATTAAATGGCAAAATACATATAATTCTCCAGGTCATGAAAAATATATTTTCTGCAACGCTGACGAAGGCGACCCTGGTGCCTTTATGGATAGAAGTATTTTGGAAGGCGACCCCAACTCCGTTGTTGAGGCAATGACAATTGGCGGCTACGCAACTGGTGCAAATCACGGAGTAGTTTACATCAGGGCTGAATATCCCCTTGCCATTCATAGACTAAAGACTGCAATTTCTCAAGCAAGAGACTATGGCTTCTTGGGGAAAAATATTTTTAATTCAGGCTTTGACTTTGACATTGAAATTAGATACGGTGCAGGTGCCTTTGTCTGCGGCGAAGAAACTGCCCTCATTCACTCTGTAGAAGGCAAGAGAGGCGAACCTACGAGAAAGCCTCCTTTCCCTAGCGTAAAGGGCTATATGGGTAAGCCTACAACTGTAAATAATGTTGAAACCTATGCAAATATTCCAAAGATTATTTTAAAGGGAACTGACTGGTTCACTTCCATGGGAACAGAAAAATCTAAGGGCACAAAGGTCTTTGCCCTAGCTGGCAAGGTAAACAATGTTGGACTTGTTGAAGTGCCTATGGGCATAACTATTCGTGAAATTGTCTACGACATAGGCGGCGGCATTCCTGATGGCAAAAAGTTCAAGGCAGTGCAAATTGGTGGACCTTCTGGTGGAATGATCACCAAGGAAAATATTGACACTCCAATAGATTATGAAAACTTAAAAGAAATTGGCGCCATGATGGGGTCTGGTGGACTAATTGTCATGGACGAAGACAACGACATGGTTGAGATTGCAAAATTTTATCTTGAATTTACCCAAGACGAATCCTGCGGCAAGTGCACACCTTGTCGACTTGGCACCAAGAGGCTTCTTGAAATGCTGACAAAACTTTTAGATGACAAGGGCTCAGAGGAAGATTTGCAAAAAATCGAAGACCTCTGTCACAACATAATAAACTCAGCTGCTTGTGGTCTTGGACAAACTGCACCAAACCCAATTCTATCTACTATGAAATATTTCCCTGATGAATATTTAAAATATGCTAGACACGAAGTGAAGAGAGCCTACAAGATAAATAAAGACAAGTGCATTGGCTGTCACAGATGTGCAAGGGAATGCCCTGTCAAGTGCATATCAGGAAAGCCAAAGGAAAAACACGAAATTAATGAGGACAAGTGCATAGCCTGCGGAACTTGCTTTAAGACATGTCCTGTAGGTGCAGTTGTGGAACCTAAATAGAGGTGAATTATGATAAATTGTGTTATTAATGATAAAAAATTAAAAGTTAAGGAAGGCACGACAATCTTAGAAGCTGCAAAAGAAATTGGCATCGACATCCCTACACTTTGTCATATGAAGCTTCCTAACTTTAATTATGAAAATAAACCTTCAAGCTGTAGAATTTGTATGGTTGAAGTTGTGGGAAGACCAAAACTTTGTACAGCTTGCTCTGAAGAAATAACTGAGGGCATGGTAGTAAATACTGACACGCCAAGGGCAGTTGAAGCGAGAAAAATTAACCTAGAGCTTCTCCTCTCCAACCACCCTAAGGACTGCCTAGTATGTACCAAAAATTTAAACTGCGAACTTCAAGCCTTGGCAGAAAAAATGGGCATAAGAGAAATTGCCTACAAGGGCGAAAGAATGCAACATAAGGTGGACGCATCTTCCAACTCCATTTACAGAAATCCAAATAAGTGTGTCATGTGCAGAAGATGCGAAACAATGTGTAACGAAGTCCAAACTGTGGGAACACTTAGCGGCATAAATCGTGGCTTTGATGCCATAGTTGCCCCTGCCTTTAACATTCCTCTTGCAGAAAGCTCCTGTACCTTCTGCGGTCAATGTGTGGCAGTTTGCCCAACAGGTGCAATAGTAGAAATTGATGCAACGGCAAAAGTTTTTAATGCCATAAAAAATCCAAAGAAGCATGTAGTAGTGCAAGTTGCCCCATCAATTAGAGTTGCCATTGGAGAGCTCTTTGACATGGAGCCAGGCGAAGTTACAACTGGAAAACTTGTCACAGCTCTTAGAAAGCTCGGCTTTGATGTAGTCTTTGACACAGACTTTTCAGCAGACTTGACAGTTATGGAAGAGGCAAGCGAACTTGTAGACAGAATTAAAAACAACAAAACTCTTCCAATTTTGACTTCCTGCTGCCCTGCCTGGGTTAGATTTATAGAAATGAATTACCCTGACATGTTGGATATTCCTTCAAGCTGTAAGTCCCCACAAATTATGATGGGCTCCATGGTAAAAACTTATTACTCAAATAAAACAGGGATCCCTGCCAAGGATATTGTCATGGTTTCAGTAATGCCTTGCACAGCAAAGAAGGCTGAAGCCGCAAGATCAGAACTTGGAACCAAGGATATTCGCGATGTGGATTATGTCCTTTCAACTAGAGAGCTCGGAAGAATGATAAAACTTTACGGCATAGACTTTAACGGACTTGAAGAAGGCAAATTTGATAAATTAATGGGCGAATCTTCTGGCGCAGGAACAATTTTTGGCACAACTGGCGGCGTAATTGAAGCAGCCATAAGAACTGCCAGCGAATGGATGACTGGAGAAGAACTAGAAAAAATTGAATTTGAAGAACTAAGAGGTCTTAAGGGCATAAGAGGAGCCGATGTTAAAATTGGCGACTTGAACTTAAAAGTTGGCATAGCTCACGGACTTGGCAATGCCAGAAAATTGTTAGACGGCATAAAAAGCAAGAAGTACGACTTCGATGCTATAGAAATTATGGCTTGCCCTGGCGGCTGCATTGGTGGCGGCGGTCAACCTTACCACCATGGTCACGAAGAAGTTCTTTTAAAGAGACAAAGGGCACTTTACGAAATTGACAAAAATAAAAAAATTAGAAAGTCTCACGAAAATCCAATGATAAAAGAAATTTACAAAAATTATCTAGGAAGGCCTTATGGCGAAAGAGCCCACGACCTGCTTCACACATCCTATATTCCAAGAGAAAAAATTTAAAATAATTTAAAATGTCAAAAAAGGCGGAGACAAGATTTTGTTCTCCACCTTTTTTTGAAATCATATATATCAAAACATAAAAAAACCGCAACATATGCTGCGGTTTTTAGTCATTTTATTAAGCTTGTCATTTAGCCTTAGGATTAATACCATCCTCTTAGTTTCATAGCTTTATCGATAGATTGGATAGCGTACATGTAAACTCCTTCTCTAGGAACTACATCGTATTCGTCACAAATTCCAAATACACCTTCGATAGCTTTCATCATGTCAGCTTCTTGTTTTTCTTCAACTTCAGCTTCAGTCCAGTACATTCCGTATTGGTTTTGAACCCATTCGTAATAAGAAACAAGAACTCCACCAGAGTTAGTTAAAATGTCTGGAGTTAGAGGAATTCCTCTTTCAACAAGAACCTTGTCTCCTTCTGGAGTAGTAGGTCCATTAGCTGCTTCACAAACTAATTTAACATTAAGTTTTTTAGCAACATCACCAGTGATTACATTTTCTAGAGCTGCTGGAATTAAGATATCCCATTCGCCTGTCCAGAAATCATCTGCAGAAATTTGTTTTGCATCTGGGTAACCAATTAGTGTGTGGTGTTCGTTCTTATAAGCAATAAGTTTTTTGAAGTCTAGTCCATTTTCATTGTATAGAGCGTAGTTTCCTTCTTTTTTGTCCCATTCAGCTAGAGCGTAAACTTTTCCGCCTTGTCTTTCAATGTTTTTAACTGTGAAAGATCCAACATTACCGAAGCCTTGAACTGCAATTTTAGCTTTTGAGAAGTCAATTCCTTCACGCTTAGCAGCTTCTCTAGTTACTACAGCAACACCAAATCCTGTTGCTTCGTTTCTTCCTTCAGATCCACCAAGTCCAACTGGTTTACCTGTGAAAGTTCCAATATCTTGTCTGTCTCCGTTTACTTTGATGTATTCATCAATAAACCAAGACATGATTTGTCCGTTAGTATTAACATCTGGTGCTGGAATATCAATTCTTTCACCAAGATATTTATAAAGGCCTCTTACCCAACCTCTTGCAAGTTGTTCTAATTCTCTATCAGATAGTTCAGATGGGTCTACACAAATTCCACCTTTTCCTCCACCGTATGGAAGGCCAAGTGCTCCACCTTTGAAAGTCATCCAAAGAGAAAGAGCCTTAACTTCATCCATATTTACATTTGGATGGAATCTAACTCCACCTTTTGCTGGACCAACTGCTGTTGAGTGAGCTGATCTCCAACCTTTGAAAGTTTTAACTGAACCATCATCCATTTTTACTGGAATAGAAATTTCAATTACTCTTTCAGGTTCTTTTAGGATTTCATAAACTGCTGGGTCGCAACCTAGCTTGTCACATGCAGCCTTAACTTTTTGTTGAGCTGCTACTAACGGATTTAAAGTATCTGTCATTTTTAAACACTCTCCTTTATGTATATTCATGATAACCATTTCTTACAGTCATAATTATATCAAATAGAAATATTAAGTTCAAGTTGTGGAATTAACTTTAACGAATTGTTTATATTTGTACTTATAGCTTTAATTTTTAATTTTTTTTGGCAAATAATAATTCAAATCGTAAACAATGGTAAAATTTTTTTCCTTTGATTTTATCACCACAAGCTACTTCTTATTTCCATTTCTATCAATTATTTTAGCACTTTTTTAGGTAATCATTTTCACTAAATTCAGGTGAATTTTTTAAAATAAACTTACCTCACAATAAAACTTTTTTTAGGATTTTTATTTCAATTTTTACTTATAATTCTTCTGCGTTTAGTGTATCATAGCTTATGAGGTGATTTTATGAACTCAAATGCATTGAGTTTAAGAAAATGGATTTTTTCAAAGACTTTTCAGAGAAAACTTCTATCAGTAATTGTCTGCACTTTAATAGTTTCCTTTTCCATTGTTTACATAATAAAACCAAATTTATTGATATCAGGTGGCTTGACTGGTCTTAGTATTTTGACATCAAATGTCACAGGCATAAGTCTTCCCCTCTTAATATTTATACTTAATATACCTACATCTGTTTTGAGCTTTTTCTTTTTAGATAGGGATTTTACATTTTTCTCTACTCTATCGATTTTGCTCCTATCTGTCTTTTCATCCTTTTATCAAAAAATCTTGCCAGGTTTTTATCTCACAAAGGAACCCGTCCTTGCCTGCATCTTTGGCGGTCTCTTAAATGGTATAGGCATGGGCATCGCCTTTCGTAATGGAACATCAACGGGAGGTCTTGACATAGTGGCGGCAATTCTTAAAAAGAAATTTAACATCACTATAGGCAGTGTCCTCATGGGCATCAACTTTATTATCGTAAGTTCCCTTGGCTATTTCTTTTCTATAGACAAGGTCCTCTTCACTTTAATCTTGATGTTTATAAACTACAATGTTGTAGATAAAATTCAACTTGGCGTTGGCAAGCAAAAGCAAGTCCTCGCCATTTCTGAAAAAAACGAAGAGATTGCAAGAGAAATTTACAAGGAAGTTCACAGAGGCGCAACCTACATCAAGGGCGTAACTTCTTACAAAAAGAAGGATGTCTACATCTTATATGTTGTTTGCTCTTCCAAGCAACTTGTTAAGATTAGACAAATTATAAAGGAGATCGACCCCGATGCCTTTGTCTCTGTCTCTGACACTTCAGAAATTTTGGGCAATGGCTTTAAAGAACTTTCAGTTTAATCTTTAAGGGATTTAATATTTAATTAACAGACAAAAACCACGGGCTTTTTGTAAATCAAAGCTCGTGGTTTTATTTATTGTATCATTTGTCTTGCCGCAAGATAAATTATAATCAAGCTCCAATCGTAAATTATGTGAATGATATAAGTGACGCTTAAATTTTTCGAAAGGACATAGGACAGGGATAGGCCCGTCCTTATTATTGAAATGATTAGGACTGCTTGCAAGAGGTTAAAGTCATAGGTAGAAAGGTGCATTGCCCCAAAGATTACAGAAGAAAGAAGAAGGGCAAAAATTGTCTTTAAAATATTATTTTCCGTCTTCATTTTATTTATGACAAACAAAAATGGAATAATAAAAATAATTTCTTCTGCAATAAATTGAATTGTGGTTGAGACAAAAAAGCTCTTGAAATTATCTGGCGTAAGCACATCAAATATTGGGTTAGTTGCACCCTCTATGCCAAGATTTGTGACGACAATAGAAGAAATTACAACAGCAACAATGGAAAATCCAAGCCCAATAATTATATAGACTAGGTCCTTCATCTTTAATGGCAAAAATATTTTTTTGATGAATTTTTTGTCCACCACTAAAAGTGAAAGTAGACATAAAATACTTATGGCAAGGGCGTAGATAATTTCATTTTTTACCTTTAGTGCGTAAAATAAAAAGCTAACTCCGTAAAAGGATCCAATTGAAATTACAAGGGCGAGAATCCATCTCCAGGTCTTTGCTTCTATCTTTGGGTAGTGTCTTTTCATTTAGCACCAAACTCGATTAAACCCTTATCTGTCAAAAGATAAGATAATTTTTTGTCGTAATCTTCATGAGGGACTTCTTCTACAATTTGATCAGAATAGCCAATGCCCATTCTTATAGTATCAACTTTGGCAAAAAATTTGTCGTAGTAGCCTCCGCCGTAGCCAAGTCTGTAACCCTCGCTGTCAAAGGCAAGGCCTGGCGTAATAGTTAGGTCTACATCAAGGACTTCTTCGCCAGACTTTGGTTCAAGGATGCCCATTTTATTTGGCTCTAAGTCTTCTATTCCCTTTACTTCAACAGCGATCATGTCCTTGCCCTTTACCAGTGGCACCAAAAGTTTTTTGCCATCCTTAATTATGTCCTCAATGATTTTTTTTGTGTCCACTTCACTTTTATAGGAAATAAAAACAAAAACAGACTTTGCATTTTTATAAATCTCTAAATTTTTAAGATTTTCCCTAATTTTTTTGTTCTTTTCATCTCTATTTTCAATATTTGCTCTAACTTTTGTATATTTTTTCCTTACTTCTCTTTTATCCATTTAAATCTCCTTGTTCTCGCAAATTTCTCTGTAGTCGCAATTGTCGCAAGTGCTAGTGGAAGTATAGTCCCCTGCTCTTATGCTATTTGTCATTCTTCTTATTTCCTTTTCCACATTTTCTAAAAGGGTGGACAAGTCTTCCTCTGTAAAATAATTTCTCTTCTTGTCGTCTCTTGGCAAGAGGTCAGAATTTTTTATGACAGTGGAAATCTCTGCCCTCTTCACAGAACCATAAGTGGCACTTGCTATTTTCTTACCCAGATTTTTTCTCGCTATAGCATAAAGTGGCATTTGAAAAGATTTTAAATCTAGAATTTCCTGTTTCGTCCTGCCCTTGGACCTCTTGTAGTCAATTAAAATCTCCTGGTCTCCCAGGGCGTCGATCCTGTCGATTCTGCCCTTTACCCTTAGTCCACTGGCATCTGTTACAAAACCCTCTTCAAAATATTTTGGAACAAAGCCATATTTTTTTTGCTCTTCCAAGTCCTTCTCAAGATAATTTTTTAAGATGTTAAAGGAATTTATTACAGAAATTTTTTCTAGGAAGGACAAATTTTCATAGTCCCCCAAATTTTCTTCCTCTAGAATCAATTCTTTGAGAACTTCAACATTTAAATCTCTTTCCCTCTTAAAATATTTCTCCAAAATGTGGTGGAACTTGTCCCCTTCACTTAAATAATATTTTTCCTCATATTCCTTTTCCAATCTTTCAATTTTGTAAACTCTCTCAAAGAGAAATCTCCTTGGGCAGTCCTTTAAAATGTCAAAATCTGTTACAGAATAATTTCTCTCCTTAATTTTTTTGTTGATGCCAATTAATTCGGCGGCAGAAACCTTGTAGTCAAGTTCTTGACTTTCATAGTCCAGGTCAAGTTTTGATGTGGTATAAATTTTCTCCTGATCTTGAATTTTTAAGTCCAAGTCGTAAATCAGGGTGTTTAAAAGTTTTGAAAGTCCCTTGTCCTTGTACTCAATTAAAATAAAAATTTCCTCTGATGAAAGCAAATCGTAAATTAGATAGATGTAATCCCTCTGGAAATCCTCCCTTATGAGTCCAATTCTCTCCATGTCCTTTTCTGTTTCCCTATTGTAAAGGAAGTTGTTCTTATTTTTTTTTTCAAAATTTTTGTCAAAGCCAATTAAAATTAAATTTTTAAAGTCCCTATAATAGTTTGAAGAATAATTTGCAATTTCTATTGCCTCTAGGTTTTGAACCTCATCAAGCATTGACTTTTCAAGGTATTTTTTCGTGATTAAGACAAATTCAAAAAGGGAAATCTCCTTGTAAAGTGAGGAGAGATTTTTCATCTTGGAAAAATTTTCTTCCATTTTGTCGAGAAATCTTAGGTCCCGAAGTGCCAAAGTCTCTGGATTTTTTTCTACTTCTTCTCTTATTTTTTCTCGGCCACCCTCTAAATAATTTTCAAAAAATTCCATGTAATAATCTAAAGTCCCAAGGTCATCTATTTTTTCTTTTTGCAAAAAGTCCACGCCAGCAAAAAAATTCTCTGGAGAATCTGTATTTACTTCAAGGTTTTTTACTTTTGAAAAGTCTATGTCAGATAAATTCTTAAAATCATAGGTCATCAGTGCCTTTTCCAGTGAAATTCCATCTACATCCAGAGGAAAATACATAAGTCTCACTCTTTTTAGGGTGTTTTCCTTGTTTTTATTTAAAAAATAGTCCATGAGGACCAAAAATTCACTTTCAAGAAGGGATTTTTCACTACTTTTTACATTAAATTCAAGTCCTTCAAAGCCTTCCCTAGCTTTTATCTTTTCAGCAAGACTTTTTGACCCACTTAAGATGCCAAGGTCTTGGACCCCCTTGTCCCTTAACAAGAGTTTTAGCTGAGAAAAAAATAAGTTGTAAAAATCCTTATCTGATGAAATAATTTTTATATCCTTCTTCTTTAAGTCTTCTTTGTAGTCCAAAAATTCTGCCTCTTCCAAGACAAAGCCAAGCTCCTCTAGGCTCCTTATAGTGGATGAAATCAAATCAGATTTTATAAAATTAAAGGGCTGGTCAAGGTAAATGTTTTTGTCTGACAGGTCAGCAAGTTTTTTTATAATTTCCTCTTCATTTTTTCTAAATTCCAAAAAGCCAGAGATAATTATGCTGTCGTAGGCACTTTTTTCCAGAGAAGAATCCTTTAGCCTTCCATAAAGGTCGTAGCCCCTTTCATCAAAATATGCCTTATAAAGCTCAAAAACTTTAGAAAGTCCCTTAAAAATTTCTCCATCAATCTCTAAAATATCCTCACAAGACAAATTATTTTCGCAGATGTCGTCAAAAAAATCTAAAATAATATCCACAGTCTCAGGAAAAATTTCCATGTCAACAAAATTATCTTTTAAAATTTTTGATAGAATAATGTATTTTAAAACGGAATCAGGCCTCTTTCTCCTATTCTTTTTGCCAATGCCGTCAAAAGTTTCGAAGTCTGTCTTTGTTATGTCAATGCCCCTTCTCAGCATGTCCCTTATGTAAAAATTTATGGCAGACTGAGATGGCAAGATGACAAGAGTCTTCTCGCCCTTTAAATTTTCAAAATTTAATTTTTCCCTTGGGTTTCTAAAAATTATTTTTTTCATTTAACAAATCACCTAAATTTACGCCAAAAATTTCTTCAGCTATATTTGTCATCTTTTCTCCTGGTAGATAAATAAATTTTTTGTCCTTAACATTTTCAAGCCCATCACACTCAAAAACTATAGAATAATTGTGGAGGAATTGACTGTCCAGTCCCTTGTCCCTAAAAATTTTATTGACCCCTTCATGACCATACTTTCTGTCGCCAATGATGAAGAGGTTTTTTTCCTTTAGGGATGCCCTAATTTGGTGGGTCCTTCCCGTTATTAAGTCCACAGCAAGAAGGGAGTAGTCTCCCTTATTTTTTAAGAGGTGAAATTTTGTGATAGACCTCTTGCCCTCATCTTCCTTTGATTTTTTCATGACATTATTTGCAGTTTTCATTAAATTTATGTCCACATCAAAATCTTTTTTCACCCTGCCAGAAACAAGAGTTACATAATATTTTTTAATCTGACGATTTTTTATAGCTTCATTTAAAATTTGCAGTGTCTTTAAATTTTTTGCCCCAATTAAAATCCCAGAAGTGTTTCTGTCAAGCCTATTGACAAAGGCAGGTCTAAAGGATTTTTCCATCCTTGGACTGTAGTCCCCCTTGGCTATTAAATAGTCCACCATCCTGTCTAGGGCATTGTCCTGGTAAACCTTGCTGTCGTTGTGAGTGAGCATGTTAACTGGTTTTTTTACCAAAATAATATCCTGGTCTTCGTACAAAATATCTGGTAGCTTAGAATTTTTTGACTTCTTAATATCTTTTTTAAATTTATTTATTGTCTCCTCTGACAAAAATAATTTAATTTGATCTCCCTCAGACAAAATATCTTCAGGCTTTGCCTTTTTGCCATTTAGGACAATATTTTTCTTCCTCAAATTTTTATATATGAAGGACAGTGGCGCCTTCTCAAAATAAATTTTTAAGAACCTGTCCAGCCTTCTACCCTGGTCATTTTTATTTACAATAATTTCTCGCATAAGATCTCCAAACTTTTCATTTTTTAACTTTACTGATATAATTATATCAAAACAAGTTGAAAAGAGGTTTATTTTGAAAAATATTAACAGAGGCAAACTCTTTTTTATTAAATTTTTGCAAGTTTTCTTGTCAATATTATTTTTCCTTTTCTTGGTTTTCGTAATCAAGTGGAGAATGGACTGCCTTTATGTCAATTCAATTTCCCACCGCAATGTAAGTATTGGTATAGGCGACGAGCTTTCTAAGACTGTAAGCGAAATTTTAGTTGCCACTGGTCTTAGAGAAGAAGAATTCGTAAAGCCAATTGTGGTAATTGACAATGAAGAAGAAAAAGAAGAAAAAGAAGAAACAGCAGAAAATATGGCGACAAGTAAAATAACAATTCCTGAAGGCACAAATGCCGACGGTCTTGGCAAAATTTTAATGGAAAATGGGCTAATAAAAGATTTAAATGCCTACAAGGCACTAATTGACGACATGCAAATTGGAGACAAAATTGTACCTGGCACTTACGACCTTAGCAAGGAACTAACTGTGCGTGAAGTCCTAGCCATAGTTTCAAACACAAGTCTTCAATCTTACAAGGTAAACATTGCTGAAGGCGCAAGCCCAGCTGACCTTGCCAACACCTTAATGGAAATTGGCGTAATCAAATCGCCTGATGACTTTATAGCTACTTGCAATAATCTTGGAGTGACAAAATTTGCTCCAGGAAGTCACGAAATACTCATGCCATCAAAGGTGGCAAATATAATTAAATCATTGGAAGCAAAATAATCTGTGGGCAACTGCAGATTATTTTTTTTGAAAAATTTTATTCCTGGCTCTAGTCCATGGATATTATAAGCATTTTGTGATATATTTTAAAAAAGAATGGAGGATATTATGCACAAAAATAGAATTGATAGACTAATAAAAAAAATGGAAGAAAATAATTTGGCTCACATGATCATAAGCGATCCCTATGCAATTTTTTATCTACTTGATAGAAAAATTGAGCCAGGCGAAAGAGCCCTTGCCCTTTACCTTCATAGAGATGGCGACTTAAAACTTTTGATAAACGAACTCTTCCCCCAAGATGGCGAAGTTGGCGCCGACCTAATTTGGTATAACGATGTTGAAGATGGCATTGAAAAGTTGTCAAAATACATCAAAGAAGATGAAGTCATTGGCATTGACAAATTTTGGTCTGCAAAATTTTTGCTTCGCCTTCAAGAAATTTTCCCTGACAAAAAATATATAAACGGTTCAGACATAGTTGACGCAGTAAGACGAGTTAAGGACGAAGAAGAAAAACAGCTTATGCGTGAATCTTCTGCCATAAACGACAAGGTCATGGAAGAACTCATCCCTTGGGTTGTTAAGGGACTAAATGAAAAAGAACTAAGCGCCAAGTTAAAAGAAATCTACAAGGCTCATGGCGTTGAAGAAGTTTCTTTTGAACCAATTACAGCCTACGGAAGATCAGCCGCTGACCCTCACCACTCCACAGACGATACTTGTGGAAAGCTTGGCGACTGCGTAGTCCTTGACATTGGCGGAATGTATAAAAATTACGCATCAGACATGACTCGCACAGTTTTCATTGGCGAAGTAAGCGACAGGGCTCGTGAAATTTACGAAATCGTAAAGGAAGCCAACCTTCGCGGCATAAAAGCAGCAAGACCTGGCAACAAGATGTCCGATGTAGATAAGGCTGCAAGGTCCTACATCGAAGAAAAGGGCTACGGCAAATACTTCACTCACAGAACAGGTCACTCCATTGGACTTGAAACACACGAAGCAGGCGATGTATCATCAGTAAACGACAGCATCATAGAAGTTGGACAAATTTTTTCCGTTGAGCCAGGCATTTATCTCTTAGATGAAGGCATTGGCGTCCGCATCGAAGACCTTGTCCTAATAACAGAAGATGGCTGCGAAGTATTAAACCATGTATCAAAGGACTTAAAAGTTGTTCCTGTAAAATAAAATTTTAAATATAAACATCCAAAAAAGAACCACAAGCTATCTAATAAGCTCGTGGTTCTTTAGCTTGTAAGTCTTTAATTATTATGCTGCCTTTAATTCTGCAAGAGTCATATATTTTGAATAAACTGTGTTTCCATTTTCATCTTTAATTGTAATTAAATGGCTTCCTTCTTTTATTCCTTCTGGAATTTTTAAATCAACTTTTGAAAAACCTAATGCATCTGTTGTTATTTTGCCAATTAGAGTTTGTCCATCAAGATAGATAAAGTATACTGTATATCCTTTGAAGTTTTTGAAAGTCAAGGTAATTTCATTCTTTGATTGAATGTTTTTTCCATCTAGTGTTACTATTGGATTTAATAAAATTACATTAGATTCCTTGTCTCTATCACGATTTATTATTGTGAAATCATCTGAATCAATTTCAACTTCTGGCTTTTCTTCTCCATTGTCATTATCTTTTGGCTCTTCATTGTCCTTTGGATCTTCATTGTCCTTTGGATCTTCATTATCTTTTGGCTCTTCTTTGCTGTATGTGATTTTACTTTCTAATTCAAATACATTGCCAAATTTGTTTGTAAGAGTCATGACAAGAGAAACCTCATCATTATTCTTTAAATCTTTTTCAAGATTTCTAATTGCTTCTTCAAGATTATCCTTGTCGATTTGTCTTTCTTCGCCATTCACAAAAACTTTTGTATCCTTTAGCTTATAATCATCAGAAATTTCTTTACTTAAATCCAAGTTTTTATCTTGACTTAAATTTATATTTCCAGGACCTTCTGTATTTACAGTCACTTCAAATTTATGTGTGTTATCTGGATAGAATGGATACTTATATTTTCCATTGTTTTCATTTGTCATTCCGTCAACTGTTCCCACCGCAAGTTCTGTAATGTTATTTGCGCCAAAGGAATTAGCAAGTTTTGATAAAAGATTCTCTACAGGTCCCATTCCATAGACCATATTTACAAGGTCCTTTGCTTCTACTTTCTTCTTATCAGTTTCCTTTCCATAAACTTGTTTAGCAAGCATTCCTTGAATAGTTGAGTTCTTTAAGGTTTCAGCAACATTCTTTCCAATCATTTGAGCTAGGAAGGCTTTTATCATTTGCCCATCATCTGGTTTGTCTTCACCTTCAATTAAATGGTTAATAAATTTAAAGCTATCATTTCCTGCACCACTTAAGCCTTCTTTTTTGTATTCAATTTTTGAAGCTGCATCCATTAACACATCTTCTATATCTTTACTTGCATATTCTAGTAAATCTCTTACTAAATCATTTTCAGGATTAGAATATTTTGCTACAGTAGCTTTAATATATTCTGGTTGAACTTCATCGCCCTTTAAATAAGCTTTGTAAGAATCATTAGCTATATCAGAAAGAGTCTTAACAACTGTTCCATCTTCACTTGTGTAGATTGGATAATCCATCATCTTTGCAACAAGTTTTTTTGACCAATTATATAAATTTTCTCTTGTAACTACCTTAGTATCCACTTGGTTTAATATATTGTCTATTGCGTCTTCTAATTTTTCTCCTCTAATTAATAATTTTGTAGGAATTCCAAAGACTTTTGTATCAATAGCAATTTTATTTCCCTTTCCATATAGTTCTGTGTTTTCTATTGGTTTAACAGAAATTTCAACTTCAGCTACGCCTGCGTTAATTTTTTTAGATTCAGTTAAAAATTTATCGCCAAGGATCTTAATTAATTTTTCTCCATAAGCATCTTCAGAAACTTCTATACCATTTTTCTTTAAAAGATCAAAAATCATTTTCTTGCTTTCAATTTTTGAAAAATTATTAGTGTCAAGATAATAATTTACAAGACCTGCAACAAGTTCTGGTGTCAATTGATTTTTGCTTGCATATTTCATAGCATCATTAACTGTGATTTTTTCTCCTGTAGCTGGGTCAGTGTATGTGAAGGAGTCGATTAAGTCTGTCTTCATATCAATTGTGTAGTCTTGTCCCTTTGAAATATTATTTTCAATTGTAATATGTCTAACTGGAAGTGGATATGTTACGAGATAACCTGTTTGGATGTCGTAGAACACATTTCCCTTTCCGTCATCATATTTTGCAACATCTTGTGCGTGAAGGTGTCCTGTAAATAAGAACCTAACACCAAGGTTTGCTAAAATTTCTGATGGAGTCTTTCCATTTATTCTTTCATCGCTGTCTTCAAATCTTGTGTCCCATTCTTTAATAATATAAGGACTCAATAATTTTTCTTGTTTGTCAAAGTGAGGTAAAAAAGCATGATGACTCATAACTGTAACTACATCATTTCTAGAATTTGCTTCATCAACTTTACTTACAAGCCATTTAATTAGTGGCAATGTAACTCTTCCCTCTGTTTCTTGAATTTCAGAATGATCCTTAGTTGACTCAGCTGAGTGAATAGTTGTGTCAAGACCAATTAAGGTAAGACCATTTTTGTCTTCACCTTTTTCATTTTTAACTCTTACTACATAGGATTCATAGCCTTGTGCATAGTTTAAATTACGATTGTATTTTTTATTTACTTCTTCTAAATATTCTTTAAATAAAGAAGAGTCTTTGTATTTATCAATTAGATTTTCATTTGCATAGACAAAATCCTTATAAATTTCCATAAAATCATCTGGATCTGTCCTTTTAGCTTCTTCCTTTTCACTGCCACTAAAGTCAAAAGCGTGTTTATTATTTATGTCGTGGTTTCCTGGAACTATAAATACTTCTCTGCCTGGTTTAGCATTTTTCCATTCACTTAGAATTTTCACGAATTCTTTGTGAGCTTCATATTCTCCGTCCTTAGTCAAATCTCCAGGTACAAAGATGTATTTTGATCCCTTTTCATCTATTTTCTTTAAAGCTGCTTTTAAAAGTCCAACAGATTCTGTAAAAAGTTTTCTATCAGAATTTTTTGCAACTTCATAATCTTCATTTTCGCCAATCATATCTTCAGGAAGAATATGAGTATCTGAAATTATAGAAATGTCAAACTTGTTTTCAGATTCTTCTTTTTTATTATCTTTGTTTTCTTCAGTATTTTTTTTATTTTCTTCAGTCTTTTCTTCAGTATTATCTTTATTTTCTTCTGTCTTTTCTTCTGAATTTTTTGTTTCTTCTGGATTAGAAGTATTCTCTGGCGAATTTTTTCCATCATCTGATTTCTTTGTATCTTCTAATTCTTTTTTATCATCAGATTTGTTTTGGTCATCAGATTTATCCTTTTCTCCAGATTTATTTTCATCTTCTGTATTATTATTGTCTTCTGTCTTATCAGAAAGATTTTCTTTTTCTTCTATTGTTGTTGAATCTTCAGCAGTTGAATCTTTAGAATCCTCCTTCTTATCAGATCCTGCATTTTTGTCGTCAGATACTTCACTATTTTCTTCAGCTTTTTCATTTTTATCACCAGCTGAATTTTCTGTAGCAAGTTTATCTTCCTCTTCTAATAAATTTTTATTATCATCAGCAAGCTTTGCAGTAGCTGAATTATTTTCACTAGCTACAACTTCATTATTAGCATGAGAATCTTTTGAAGACTTTTCTTTTGTGTCTTCACTAGCAACTTTATTTTCTGAACTTTTTTCACTTGAATAATTACTCTTTTCCTTGCTAACATCTCTTGTTCTTTCATCTTTTGTTGATGAAATTTCTGTAGAATTTCCACTTGTATTTTTGCCTTCAACTTCATCTGCTGCAAATACCCTAAAAGGTAGACAAAACACTAGAAGTAGAATGATAAAAATTCTGGAAATTCTCTTAAAATTTTCTTCCATTAAAAACCTCCTAATAAATGTGAATTTTACCTAAGTTACTTTCCTACTAAGGGGAATTCTATCATTCAAATATAAAAAATAAGTTTATATAATGTAAAAAAAATTATATTTCTTTTTGACTATTTCTTAAAAGACATTAATAAATTTTTTCTCAGCAAATTCTAAATAATAAGTCCTAACTTTGAAATATTTTTTCTTTTCAAGTACAATATTACTTATTCATAAGAGAAATTTTTACAAGATGAATTTAAAATAATGGAATGATAAAAGTGAAAGATAAAGAAATTACAAATATCGAAAAAAATTTAATGACTGAAGGAAGTATCTGGAAGACCATTCTCATCTTCTCCATACCCCTCATCCTCGGCAACCTCCTTCAACAGACCTACAACACCATTGACTCCATGATAGTTGGAAACTTCGTAGGAAGTAATGCCTTGGCTGCCGTTGGGTCAAGCACAGCCCTTATAAACCTACTCATATCCTTTGCCCAAGGCATAGCTGTTGGGTCTGGCATAATTCTTGCCCAGTCCCTTGGCTCTAATTCAAGAAAGGATGTGAGGGTCTCCATCCACACTTCCATGGCTCTTGCCCTAGTCCTTGGCATCTCCATTTCCATCTTGGGCTACATCTTTGCCCCCTGGTTTTTGGAAAAGATGCAGACCCCAAGTGAAGTCATGCCCGAGTCTATCCAATACCTTCGAACTTTTTCTCTGGGTCTAGTCTTTAATGTCATCTACAACATGGAGGCTGGCATCTTAAATGCTGTGGGAAATTCAAAACGCTCCCTTTTATACCTTTTTATAGCATCAGCTACCAATGTAGTCCTAGATTTTTTATTCATCAAAAATTTTGCCATGGGCGTAAAAGGTGCAGCCATTGCCACAAACATCAGCCAATTTATTTCAGCCCTATTGGCACTTTTATTTTTGCTCCGAGTTCCTGAAATCTATAAAGTTCGCTTGAATAAAATAAAAATTCAGGCTGACATGGCACTTCGCATAATAAAAGTTGGCATACCAACAGCAATTCAAGGGGCAGTAATATCTCTATCCAATGTAATAATGCAGTCTAGCGTCAATGCCTTTGGCCCCATGCCCATGGCAGGCTTCGGAGCCTTTGTAAAAATTGACGGCTTTAACATCTTGCCCGTACTTAGTCTAAGCCTTGCCATAACAACCTTTTCTGGGCAAAACTACGGGGCAGGCAAAATTGACAGGGTGAAGAAGGGAATGTGGACAACCCTTCTTATGACTATCATCTACACAATTATATCTGGCACCATGCTATACAAGTTTGCGCCAAGGGTCATTGCCCTTTTCACTCAGGAGCCTGATGTAATTGCAGCAGGAGTCCTCGCCACGAAATTTTTCTGTCCCTTCTACTTCCTTCTTGCCATCCTCCACTCCCTGGCAGGCACAGTGAGGGGCACTGGCAGGACTCTGCCACCAATGATAATAATGCTCTTGTCCCTTTGCCTCTTTAGGATTCTCGCCGCAAAATTTGTAATTCCACATTACATGGCAATAGAGAATGTCTACCTTCTCTATCCCATCTCCTGGACTCTGGGCGCAGTCCTCATGATTGCCTACACCCTAAAGGCAGATTGGACAAGGGAAATTTAGGCAATAAAAAAACATTGTTTGAAATTTATCTTCAAGCAATGTTTTTCTTTTTGCAAAATTTTATTTATTTTCCTTGAAACCTTCGTAGAGATTTCCTTCTTCTTCGTCAATATACTTTTGCGCATTCATAGCAGCAACTGCACCGTCACCAGCTGCGTTAACAACTTGACGAACAGTCTTCTTTCTTATATCTCCTGCTGCAAAAACTCCTGGCACATTTGTCCTCATCTCTTCGTCAGTCTTGATGTAGCCATCATCAGTTAAGTCTACCTTGCCCTTAAACATTTCTGTCTTAGGAACATAGCCGATAAAGACAAAAATTCCGAAAGGATCGTCAGCCTTAATTGACCTTTCCTCGCCAGTCTTAGTGTCCTTTAAAATCATTTCGTTGACAATCTTGTCGCCCTTGATTTCCTTTACAGTTGTGTTCCAAATAAAATCAATCTTGTCATTCTTAAAGGCCTTTTCTTGAAGAACCTTTGAAGCCCTAAGCTCGTCCCTTCTGTGAATGATGTAAACTTTCTTGGCAAAATTTGTGATGAAAATTGCCTCTTGAACAGCAGAGTCGCCACCGCCCACAACATAAACAGTTTCATTTTCGTAGAAGGCAGCGTCACAAGTTGAGCAGTAGCTTACGCCACGACCCTTGTATTCTTTTTCACCAGGCGCACCAATTTCTCTTGGAGAAGCACCAGTGGCAATGATGACTGCCTTGGCTTCGTAAGAATCAACATGACCCTTGATCTTTTTGACCTTGCCTTCAAGTTCAATGTCCTCAACCTCGTCCATGACAATTTCTGCCCCAAACTTTTTCGCTTGGTCAGCCATTCTCTTTCCTAGTTCAACACCATCAATGGCATCAATCCCAGGATAATTTTCAACATTAGTAGTCTCAGCGATTTGTCCGCCTTCGATTCCCTTTTCTATAATTAAAGTTTTCTTTTTACTTCTAGCCGCATAAAGACCTGCAGATAAACCAGCAGGACCTCCACCAATTATAATAATATCGTACATTCAATCCCTCCAATATAAATATTATACCCAAAAAAATTTTTTTGTATATAATAGAAAGAGGTGATTAAATGGAATTAAAAATGAACTTATCAGGCACATACTTTTTGACAATAAATATCTTGCTCCTAGCCTTGTCCCTCATCATGGCATATCTTTTAGCCAAGAAAAAAGAAGGCCCAGCAAAAGATAGAGATCTAGACCTAAAATATTACGAGAAGGGCTACCTCTACAAGGGACCAAACTTTATCTACAACACAATAATAGCCATGATAGTAAAAGTTATTGGCGAGGGTCATGTAGAAATTGAAAAAAATTATTACACTACAAAATCTGGCGAAGAAAAAATTTCCTTCAAGCTTAAAAATTTAAGGGCAGAAAGACTAGATGATGGTGAGAAAAAACTTTTTGACACCCTCTTTTCCTTTGGCGATGGAGAAATTTCAACTCGAACTTTAGATAAAATGAGAAGGCGAGAACCCGACAACTACAACAAAAAATTCAACGACTTTATATATTTCTTGGAAGAAGAAATGGTGGCAAAAAAACTTTTTACAAGAGAAAAAAAGACCCTTAAAATTTTATTATCCTTTGTAGTCTTTTCCCTCTTGTTTTTCGTTGGCATAGTCACAGTCTACAACGAAAAATTCTTTGGCATAATAAGCATAGTCTTGGCTCTGGTATTTTACGCAAGGCTAATAGCAAGCTTCTCCAAGATGACAGAGCTTGGCAACAAAAAATATAGAGAACTCGAAAAAGTAGAAGAAGAACTATTGAAGGGCTTGGGAGATGAAGAAGAAGACTTTCTCCTTGCCATTGCCTTTGGACTAAAGGCGGAAAACATAAGGGCGATTTATGAAAATATAATCGTGAAGGATCCAGAAATAAGGGACTGGCAAATCTTTTTCGAAAAAGATTTTTATAAAAACTTTAAAGTTGCCCTAGTGGGAGATCATTTGTTAGTTAGGAACTAAAGGAAAAATAAAAAAAGCTTCGCTTTTAAATTCTTTTTAAGGATGGGGCATAGGGGGCGGCAATGCCCCCTCTACCCCCTCCTTTGACCTCCCCCACACCCCTGTGCCCTGGCAGGGGCCTCGACCCTAAACTACGCAAAAAGTTCTACGGCTAAAATTTTGAACTCGTTCGCTTCGCTCTCTCAAACAGCAAAATTTTTTAACGCCTTCGAACTTTTTGCTTACTGCCTTATGGCTTCTACTGTTTATTAGTAAAGATTGATTCCTTACTACACATCAACAAGCTGGGCACTCTTGCAAAGCTAATTTTTTTCCACAAGACTTTTATCGGATGCGAACTTTTAATTAATTTTTAAAGAAAACATCTTTAGCCAGAACAGTAGACTAATGAGAGTGTATAAGATAAGCAAAAAAATCGGTT
>NZ_KV804703.1:63977-79113 GCF_001811425.1 Peptoniphilus sp. HMSC062D09
GGAGGGGCAAGGGGCATTAAGACGCCCCTACGCCCCTCCAATATTTAAAAAGAAAAAATAAATTGAAAAATAAATTTTATAAAGAAGAAGATTAAATTTATAAATTCTTAAAGCGAAGCTTTATTTTTTCCCAAAAAGCCTTTTTTACAATAAAAAAAGGCTTGCGCCCCATATATGTAACTTAATAATAACCTTCCATTATTATTAATAATAATAAAATTAAATTTAATTTAAAACCAATAAACTTACTTTTTAAAATCCTCAATAGCATTACTAAGCTCTACAATTACTTCCCTTAGCTCCTCCATTTTTTTCTCCAACCTCACCAAGAGGTAACAAGAAATTGCAATGGGAAAGCCAATGTTTGAAATATTAGACAACAAATCTTCCATAATCAAAGCGCCCCTTCAGTTCTAGTAATAATAGAAGCACCGTTAAAAGTCTTGATGTGACCCATTTTGCCATTGACAAGATTGTTGTTAGTGATAGTGCCGGCAACAGCCTCTGCATCAGCTCTTTCGACACTCTCTCTAGGATTTAAAATATTAAGACTCCAAGGATTGCCACCCTCATCAACAAAACTCATTCTAAGTGTTTTACTTTCTTTCATACTCATATCTCCTTTCATAAATAACATAAAACTAAGAGCCATCTTAGGCTTGCTCTTCAAAAACTTCTTCAGTAATCTTAGAAGAAGAAGCAAGACTGCCATCAACTAAAGACCCAACGCCCTTTGACAAAGCATAAAGAGAATCATTAGTCGCATTATTATCAATGTTTCTAACAGTGATACTTCTCTTCTTCACAGTCCCATCAGGGTTTGTATTAGAAGTAACAGTCTTTAGCATGATCTTCTTATCATTAACATTAACTGCCATTATTTTCACCTCCTACTATATATATAGAAAAAAAAGCCAAAAGTTACTATGGAAAAATGAAAAAAATTTAAAAATTATAAACTTTCCTTAAACTTCCACCAAGCCCCCCAGTTGTTGGCGCTCATAGAACGAGGACAAATCTTGTGTGACGCATCAAAATGACGGACAACTCTCTTTAGAGGAATATTGTAAAAATCCATGAGAAAGCGAATGACAACTCGTGCATTCTCTAGCGCCTTATCATAATCACCGTCACTGTTTATGCAGATCTCTACACCAATAGAATTAGAATTAGTTATGCCATACCTGCCATGGCCGTCGCCGCAGTGCCAAGAAGCATTAACAGTCTCAACAGTCTCCACTATCCTCTTGTCGTCCACAAAATAATGAGCAGAAGCCTTTCTGTTGCCCCCATTAAAATACCTATAATGAGCAAGAGCATCAGCACCGGCTCTAGGATTGCCTGTGTCGTGAACAACGATAAAAGTAGGCTTTACCATACCCTCTCTCTTAGAAAAATTAAACTTAATAAGTCTCTTCTCGATTAACATAAAATCACCTCCTCACCTATAGTGACAAGAAATATATTGCCTCATATTATTAATAGCATTGACCTTAAGATTAATGACAGTCCTCTTAGAAATGCCAAGGAAATCAGCAATCTCCGAAAGACCAAGCCTTTCATAAAAAAATAACCTGACAACAGTCTCCTGCCTTGGAGTGAGAGAATCAATAGCGTCCTTTAACATCGCCAGCCTCTCACCCTCCAAAAAGTCTCCCTCAATATCCACCCCAGCATCAATAGTATCAAAGATGCCAAGACTTTCCTCATCATCAGAGGGACTATCGTGAATATCACTATTCACATTCCTTAAATACTTGTAAGTGTTCATATAAAAAAACTTCAAATACGACTTGACATATTTAAGGAAAGATCTCTTGTTGTCGAAGTCCTCAATGCAGGATAAAACCATTGCCCTCCCGTCAGAATAGAGGTCCTCGTACTCACTTGGAATGTGGCAATACTTATTAATAGATGAGCGAATAAGGGGGTCTAGCATATCAAGAAGCTTAACCTTTGACCTCTCCTCACCTACTAGGGCAGACCTCAAAACTCTGTTAAAATCTTTATAATCATTCATCATAGAAGCCTCCTCTTTTTAATCTATGAGATAATTATAAAACTTTTGGAACAGATTGTCAAACATTAGTTTAAATTTATTTTCTTAAAATTTATTCTTAAAAACATCCCTCTTTTTAAAGCATAAAAAAAGAAGCCTTTTAATCAGCTTCTTTCTTAATATCTTTCCAGACATTTTTAAATATGTTTGTAAATTCCTCTTCTACTTCTTTTCTCAAATCTTCCTTACATTTTGGGCTATTTTCTCTAATTTTTTTAGAAAGTTCTTCTGTATCTTTTATTATAAATGTCTTTTTATCTGCATCTTCATTAATAGCTTTTAGTTCTATATCAATCTCTTGGTCAGCTTGTCCCCCTTGGCATCCTTTCCAGTTTTCCTTGTAGGCTCTGTGATAGTTTTCTAGGGCAGTTTTTGCCTTGGCATCTTTATCATGGTTGATACTAAATAAAATTTCATGATAAAGTCTTTCTGGTGACTTGTCACCCTCATCCTTGTCTGAAATTCCTTGACTTGAATTTTTTTTGCCTGAACCTTTTCCCTTTTGATCAGAAGATGAAGTAAGTTCAAGGTATAGGGCAAGATTCTCCTGCATCTTATGTAACCAACTTATCCTCTCCCTAGTGACAATTTCCTTGTATGCCTGCCTCCTATTATAGGTAAAACCTTCAAAAACACCAATAGAAGCAACAAGGGCTGGGATAACATTTTTAAAATAATAAAGAAAAATGGCATGGGTGTATCTAAGAGCAAAGCAAAAGTATTTACATATAATAATTAGGGCAAGTATAGAATAAAAATGTCTTCCTAAAAATTTTAAAATTGCCTTTAATGGACTTATATTACATCTAAAATTATTTTTGTTAAATTTTTGTTTAAGATAGCTTAGGATTTTTTTGCCTTCTTCACCACTAAGGCGAAGTTCAAAATTTTCTTTTTCGCTCATACTACCACCTCCTTACCCTAATTTTACCAGAAAGGAACTTTTATGTAAAAAAAGAAAAACCCGAGGTTTTCCTCGAGTTTTATCTTTTAAAGTTTAACAAAACTTATTTTGTGTGAACTTCTTTATTGAAGTCTGCAATAGCTTTGTTTAGATCAGCGTTAGCTTTTTCTACATCTGCTTTTACATCTTTTTTAGCTGCTTCTTTAGCAGTTTCAATAGCTGTATTTAGTGCAGTGAAAGCTGCTTGATTTGCATATCTTTCTTTATCTTGTAAATCAGCACCGTCTTCTGATACTTTAACGCCTTCTTTAGCTTTTTCAGCTGCAGTGATAGTAGCGTTTAAAGTTTCTTTAGCATCTGCTAAAGCTTTTTCATCAGCTTGTCTTTGTTCTTCAGCTGCAATTCTTTCTTTGAAATTAGTAATTGCAGTTCTGTATTTTTCGTTTTTGTCAGCATTCCAATCTGATTTTTCAATATCATCTAAAGAAGCTACTAAACCATCAATTTCTTTTTCAAGAGCTTTTGCATTCTTTAGGTTATATTCGTTAACAATTCTAAAATCTTTTGCTGCTTTGTTAGCTTTTTCAACTAATAATTCAACATTAGTTTTGTTTGCTGTATAAAGGATAGCTGCGCCAGTTTCATTGTCGTGGAAGTTAACTGCATAGTGTTGTCCGTGTGCGTTAACAGATTCAAATACTTTGAAGTCTACTCTTCTTGTAGGGTAAGCTCTGAACCAAGCATCAAGTGCTTTAGCAACATCGTTAGCTACGCTATAAGTTGCATATCCGCTTGCATCAGCTGCATCAAAGATATTGTAGTCAACTCTTACAGTAACTGTAGGGTTAACTGTATCAATACCTTGGATAGAAATAATTCTACCAACTTCTTGAGATTTATCAGCTGCAGGGATTACATTTACAAGTGAACCTTCAAGTTTCATATCTTTTCCAAGAAGTGAAATGATTTCAGCAGTGTTGTTAGCTGCTTGTGCGTAAACTTGAGATTTTCCGAAGTCTTCTACTCTAAATTGAAGAGTATTGCCAACTTCAACTTTACCATATCTCTTAGCTGAGAAGATGTCTGCATCTCTAAGATCAAGCATTGATCTTTCGCCGTTTTTATCTTCAATGTAGATAACTTTTCCGTCTTCTCTTACGTCAGTAATTCTAACGATTGGGAATACAGAAGTCTTAGAGTGGTCAATTAGTGTTGCATAGAAAGATCCAGTTCTAACTGTATCTAATTCGATAACGTCAAGTTTGTCACCATATTCTAATGGGAATCTTGAAGTATCATATACGTTGTCTCTATCAACTAGAGTACCGTCAGTTTTTTCTAAAGTAGTCATAAATTTAGAAGAAGAAGATTCGATTACTCTGTATTTTTCTCCTTCAGCTGCTTTGTTTACAAAGTTGAATACTACAACTTTTGCAGTGTGTCTATCAGCTGTGTCAACTTGGATTGCTCCGTAGTTTCTAGTTATTCCGTCAGTGTCAAATCCAGCGTATACGCCAACGATCTTGTAGTTATTGTAGTTATGGAAACCAATAAGTGCAAGTGCTTCGTTTACGTTAGCAACTTTCTTCATTTGGTTGTTAGCTGGGTTAGCTACATAGAATTCAGTTTTGTCATTGATTTTTAATGTAAGATTTTTATCAACCTTATTAATGTTGTGGAATACGATTCTCTTAGCATCAATGTTGTTAGCGTTGAATTCGATTGTTGCATAAGAATCTCCAGCTTTTATAGCTTTTTGAGCTTCAACTGCAGATTTTGCTACTGGGTTAATAGTTTCAACAGTGTTATCAGCAACGCCTCTCCAAATATCGTTACCTACTGCCATACCTGTTGGATTTCCTTTTGCAAGTTCTGCTGGGTTACCAAGTTCGATAATGTGAGTTACTTCGTTCTTGTCATTTGTAAGAACTCTTACTAATGATCCTAGGTAGTAATCTCTTACTTTAAGATCAAGGAATCTAATTTGTTGAACTTGTTGTCTAGTTGCGTTCACACCAGTTACAAATACTGTTGCATCTGTAATCTTGTATTCCATTTTAGAATCTTGGTTAAGAGTTAGAACGTCTTTAGAGAAGTTAGAAATAATTCCTCTTATTTCGTTAGATGGTACTCTCTTGAATTCTTGCATTGTATAAAGAGCATTGTAAACCATAGTGAATGCATCTGCTCTGTTAGCTGGAAGGTTAGAATCTGTGATTGTTACATCATCAAGAATTCCAAGTTCAGCTGCCCAAGTCATCCAAGAAGTTGCCCAGATAGCGTTCTTAACCATGTCAGCTGTTAGATCTTTTTTAGCAAGAACAACTAACATTTTAGCTAATTCAGCGTAAGTTACATCGTTTTCTGGCTTGAATGATCCATCAGGATATCCTACTAGCATTGCAATTCCGTTAGCATCAGATGGAACTGTAGTTCCTACTGAGATAACTCCGTTTGCCCAGTGCTTAGTATCTACGTCAGTGTAGATCTTCATAGCTCCTTGTAGTTTTTTAGCTAGGTCTTCATTACCATTAGCTAATACAAGTAGTCTTGTGATTTCGGATCTCTTGATATTCTTATCAAATCCGTAGTTTCCGTCTTCATAGCCTTCAACAAGTCCTTTGTCGATGATATATTGGATTTTATTTTGTTTTCCAACAATCTTTTCAACTTTTTCAGAAGATTCTGTTTTTTTAGTTTCTTCCTTCTTTGCTGGTTCGGCGAAGACACTTGTGAATGTTCCTAGTACCATTACTAGTGCTAGTACTAGAGAAATAATCTTTTTGTTCATTTGTCTTTCGACCTCCTTAAAAATTTTGTAGATTCTACAAAAGTCTCAAACTTTTGTCGCCGAGACTGAACAATCTCGACTCAGAGGTGACAAATAAATATCGCCTTATTTCTGGTTTTATTTAATTGTCATGTTCCTCTTATGTTTCTATTATACACTACATTCTTCCTTTGTAAAATTACAATTACATTACATAAACTTTCTTGTATCTGGGCTTTTGAAATATTTATGTAACATTGCTTTACTAAAGTAATTTTCTGTGATAATAGATGGGTATTGGGAATATGTGTCTTTGGACTCCCTTGTCTTTAAGTGTTGTCCTTGGTTTTAGGGGTTATCCTTTGTCTTTGCTTTCGCCTTTTTATATGGGGTCTTTGAAATCGGCACATTGATTGCAGTAATCAAAATGATTCTCGCCCTTTGTTTTTGCTTTCACCCTTGACTTTGGTGCCCTTTGCCTTGGACTCTTGCCCTTTGACATGGGGATCTTAGACCTTGTAATCCAAAACCGTATGTAAAATTATAACAAAAAGGTTACATTTTTGCAATTTCTTTTATAGTGATGGATGAAATATGTTTAAAATAAAGATTAGAGATTCTATTTTACTCTTGACAATATGTTTTATACACCATATTATGTTTATATAAGAGGTATATCAATATGTATGAAATTATATTTTATGATAAAGAAGATGGCAAAGTTCCTGTTGAAGAATTCTTAAATTCTTTAAGTCCTAAACTATTAGCGAAAACTTTAAAAAATATTGATTTATTAGAAAAGTTTGGTAATAATCTTAGAGAACCTTTTTCAAAAAAGTTAGTTGATGGTATATTTGAATTAAGAACTAAACAATCTAGTGACATAACAAGAATCTTATATTTTTTTGTCATTGATAAAAAAATAGTTTTAACTAATGGTTTTGTTAAAAAGAGTAATAAAACTCCAAAATCTGAAATTGAACTTGCTATTAAATATAAAAAAGACTTTGAAAGGAGATTTTTATGAAAACTTACGATGATTATAAAAAAGAAATCTTAAAAAATGATGAAATTAAGTCAGAATATGATGCTCTTGCTCCAGAATATGATATTATCGAAGCCATGATTATGGCTCGTAATAATCTTAATCTAACACAAAAAGATTTGTCCAAAAGAACTGGGATTAATCAAGCAGACATCAGCAGAATTGAAAATGGTACAAGAAACCCAAGTCTAAAAATGTTAAAAAAACTAGCAAATGGTCTTGGAATGGAATTGAAACTTGAGTTTAAAGGTTAATTTTTATTTTAACTTTTTGTATTTTATCAAAAAAAAGCTAGGCTTTTGTTTTCATTTGCGAAAACAGCCTAGCTTTTTTTATTTTGCAAGCTCTTTAAAGGCTTTGTCATACTTTTCCATAATCTCATTTGCTACTTTGTCTAAATTTTTATATGCTTCTTCTGATTTTTCTTCAATTGTGTCAGGTCCATCAGCCAACTCTTTAAATGCGTCTATGTGATCTTCAACAAATTTTTTAGCTTCTTCAAAGAGTTTTTCTTCTTCTCTATTTATTTTTTCTTTATCCATATAACACCTCGAATAAGAAAGACACTCATTCTAACTTTGAAACTCTTTTATGATACTCAACTCGTAGTCCTCTACAAGTTCTTGGAATTTTTCAAGCCTTCCTTCTTTTCCGTACTGATCTAAGGATTCATAATATATAGGTCTTTCTTTTGCTTCTATTATTATTGGCAGAAATTCGTATTTCATTAGGACATAATTTAAAAGTAGTCTTGCACACCTTCCATTACCATCTTGGAATGGATGGATGCGTATAAATTCTGCGTGCACCCAGGCTGCTAGTTGTACAGGATGGATCTTGTCCTTCTTCTCATTGTAGGAATATATGAAATATTTCATTTCATCACGGACTTTTTCCCATGATGGTGGGGCAAAACTTGCTCCAGTGATTCGCACATTGCCACTCCTATAAATGCCACCAGGAAAAATATTATCCATCAATATTTCGTGAATGTCCTTTATAAGATTCTCGTCAAGGTCATCTTCAGGGGACAAGTGAGCTTTTACATAATCGAAAGCTTTGTGATGATTGACAACTTCATAAATTTCCCTCAAACTCTTACCACCAACGGAAATGTGATCCACAAGCAAGGTCTTTACCTCATATATTGATAGAGTGTTACCTTCGATTTTTGTGGACTCGTGAGAAAATCTAATTGCAAAATCTTCTTCAAACTTTTTAAGAATTTCTGGTAATACATCCTTTTTATTAATATTAAATTTTCGAATAGCCTCGTCAATTTGCTTTAACTTATCCATGCAAAACACTCCTTAGTATTCATTTACTTTCCAATAGCCATCTTTAGCACTGCCCACATATTCTATTATCTTTTTATCTGTGAGATTTTTTAAATCTCTTTCTATAGTTCTATTGGTTACATTAAATTGTTTAGATAAATCATAGGCTGTAATTTTAGGGTTGTCCTTTATTATATCGAGAATTTTTTCACGCCTTTCATCCGGTTTTAATTTTTGACCGACATTTTGACCGACATTTTGACTGTCATTTTGACCCTCACTTTGACCCTCATTTTGGGTATCATTTTGGATGTCATAATTTAGGTTTCTTAAAATTGTGGTAAAAGAGCTTTCGGTAGATCTAAATTCTGGCTTTAATTCTTCCCTATAATTTTCTTCTTTTTTATAGGCTTCTATGATTTTTCTAAGTCCTGAACCACGCCTTTCCATTAAATCCATTCTGGCAAATACATCTGCTAGAATTGGATTTCTTCTTGTGGAGGATACATTTAATGGATTTAGATCTTGGACAAAAGTTCCGTCATACATACCTCCAGGAGAATATATTTCTAACCTGTCGTCATAGATATCTACATGAACTTCACTGCCAATTACTGAATAGTCTCTGTGGATTAGTGCGTTTACTAAGGCTTCTTGTACTGCTCTTTCGGGATATTCTGGATATTCTATTCTATAAACTGGACCTTTTTTCCACATCTTTTTTGTGTTTCTTTTTACAAAGTCCAAACTTGCTTTTAAAAGATAAATTATATTGCCTTCAAATTCGGCATCATCTAAGGCATCTATTCTTCCATTTGCCTTTGTAAGTCCATTCCACCTAGTACAAAATACTCTTGACTGATAAACTTGATAGTCATCTGCAAAGAGTGCTCCTGCTATGGTTAGGTTTCCATCATTATTTACAAGCCCAAAGGATATTAAATCTTTATCTTCAAACTCTTTTTTTTGTCCTCTTTTTATATTCTATGCTAAGCTCTTTAAAAGTTACATCTTCTAAATTTTTATTTGACTCAAGTGAATCATAGCTAATATGTTCACCCTTTAGTGATAAGTTAAATAAGTCTATTCTATTGGCAGAGACACTCTGATTTCCTACTCTCTTGTAGGCTGTTCTTGAACCACCATCTGCTACAAAGTATGGAGTGTTTTTCCCCGCAAAGATTGTTAGAATTAAAATTATTTTCTCGTCTATCTCTTGTATCTCCATGTCAAATTCTGGATTCGGATCCATTTTTGTTTTTATGATTTCAGAAATATTTTCGGAAGTCTCTTTGTAGTCACTAAGTCCAAGGATTGTATTATCATCTTTTACTCCAAATATTAATTTTCCACCTCTACCATTGGCAAAGGCTGATACGGATTTTAACCAAGACTTTGGCTTATTTATTTCTAATTTTTCTTTTTTGTCATATAGATTTGTCTCTCCAAGATAATCTTTTAAGTTCAAAGTATCCCTCCTCTCCTTCAAATATTATATTTAATTATAGCAATTTTTGTTATTTGTACCATTATAGGAATTGAGATTTAATAAATTCATAATTTTCACCTAGTATTCATTCTAAAACTTCACCATTTTCTACTTAATACTCTGTAGCCTTTATATAATCCTCATTACATTCTTAAAATTTATCTAACATTCTAATTCTATTTATCTTTAGATGCTTTAAATAAAAATACGATAAAATTATAAATATTATCGTCAGAAATAGTTTTATTATTTCACTTTATATCACAAAGATAAATGAAAACTCAAAATTAAAATGGTATATTATTATCATCTACTTGATTAACAGACTCATCATATTTAAAGTTTGAATATTGTTGAAAATCTATATCATAACCGAATCTTTCAATAATTTTTGATGCTAGTTTGGTATTGTCTCTATAGTTTCGTCTTCTATTATATATTTGTGAATTAGTATTAATTTTTTCCATTATTCTTTCAAATTGCTCAAAATTATAATTTTCTAAAAAAGGATAAACAAGTTTATCAAACAGTTCATTAGCTTCATCAAAATTTTCACTATTTCCAAATTTTTCTATAAATAAATCTAAGAGTTTATCCTGGAGCCCTTCATCTGCATAAGTATCATATATCGTATTTATTTCTTTATCTTTAGGAAAATTCATGTTTATATTTCTTAAGTTTTCTAAATGTTCTATCTTATTTTTATATTTAAAATATGAAAATATTTTTGCATCATTATTAGTATCAATAAAGGTATCAATTTCCCTTTTTAAATTTTCTTCTAATAATAAATATAACTTTGGAAATAAAAATAATAATTTACATACATTTAATTTTTGAATATAACTATCACCTACTTGTTTTAATACATCTTCACTTTCTAAATACGGAATTAATTCTTCATATTTATACTTTAATAAACTCTTTAAGGTAGCTATATTAATTTCTATATTTTCAAGACATTTCTCATCATCACTCACATAACAAAATTTCCAAAAAGTTTTAAATATATATTTTATAGTGGATGGATCCATTTTTTCAAAATACTTTTTTAGCAAATATGAGTTTAAATTTTCATTACTCGCCAATAACCAATCTTTATTTTCCGATAAATCATCAGTCAATTTATCAACAATTTTATTGTTTAAAATAGGTGATTTTATCAGGATTTCCGATAGTATGTTTTTTATCAATGCAATAGTAATTTCTTTATTGGGTTGATATAACTCATAGTTTTCATTTAAGGACGGATGAGCAGAAAGATTCCTGAACTTTTTTAAAGTATCCATATAGGCTTTTGTTTCATTATTTAATATTTTATGGCGGTCATAAGCAAGATCGATTAATTTTGATTCCCAAAATGATAAATCACTTTTTCTACTCATCTCTTCTTCCATTTCTGATAATATTTTTTCTGCACTTTCATCATCGTAATCTTCAGATAATTCTTTAAGCTTATAAATAATGTCACAAATAGTAACTGAATATAAAGATACTAATGCTGACCTATAACTTTTACTTGAATAACTTGTCAAAACTTCTTCAAAATATAACTTTGTTCTATTATCATATATTTCTTCAACTTCTGTTAAATAAAACATTTGCACTCCTTTATAAACTTATTTAAATCTTAAAAATCTTGTTAACACAATTATATCAAATACTTGTTAGAACTATTAAAACAGTACTTAGATATTTTTGTAATTTATTGTTATCATTTAATACTAATCTTTAAAAATATAAAAAATATTACAGATTTGTAATTATAGTATTTCTGCTCAACATTACTTCACATTTTAGCTTAATAGCTCTTTTAAATAAAAAAAATTATTCTTGTCATAATCTTTTTTCAATACCCTATAATTACTATGCTTTATAATATCAATTTATATGCTATAAAAAATAGTTCGCGCTTCTTAAATAATCTAAGCTCATCATATTACACTGCATTACATTTTCATTTTATCTTGACTAGTAGGATCTTATCAGATTTTTTATAATTTATCCCATAATATAAATTTAGATCAAATTCATAAAATTATGCTTACAAAAAATTTCCCATAAAAGAATTGTGGCAATTAATTTTCAAGTTTTATCTAAATTAAAAAATTTTTACAAGAAAAGTTATTCTCACTTCATGAGTTCTACAAATCTTTCTTTTAAAGAAATTTTAGTCTTTATTCCCAACTCTTCAAATACTTCGTCCAACTTTTCATATAGTTCTAAAAAGTTTTCGTAGGATATGTTGTTGCCCATGTGGCCTATTCTAAATACTTTCTCGAAGATGTTACCTGCGCCCTTGGATATTAATATGCCTTTCTTTTTTAGGGCTGTAAGGATGTCATCTGCTATGAAGCCTTCTGGCACCATGACTGCTGTTAGGGTGTTGGATCTTGAGTCCTTGGCGTAGAGTTCAAAGCCTGCTTCTTGGAAAATCTCTCTTGTTACTTCTGCGTATTTTTTGTGAAGGGCAATGGAGTCCTTGGCAAAGAGTTTGTCTAGGGCAAGGTCTAGGGCATAGGTCAAGTTCTCGTTCATTGTGTATGGGAAGGCAAAGCCGTCGGAGTAGTCGTAGTAGTTTAGGAAGTTCATATAATAGGAAGGAACTGGTTTTTTTCTATTGGCGATGGCTTCTTTTGCCCTGTCTGATATTGTAACCATGGTTAGTCCTGTTGGCGCTGATATACATTTTTGGCTGCCACCAAGGGCTATGTCAACTTTGTAATCGTCAAAGTCAAATTCTTCTCCGCCCATGCCTGATACTGTGTCCACTACTGTGAGGATGCCGTAGGAGTTAAGCAAGTTGCAGATACTTTTTACATCGTTAGTGATGCCTGATGGCGTCTCGCAGTGTACCATAGTTGCTACTTTAAAGTCGTGGTCTTTTTCTAGGAAGGCTTTTAGTTTTTCTAGATCGAAACCGCGTCTAAAGTCATCTTCATAGATTAGTGGCTCGCCGTCGTAGTATTTTACGAAGTCGGCAAAGCCTGCGCCGAAGACTCCGTTATTTAGGACAAGGACTCTGTCCCCTTTCTCTACTAGGTTTATGATTGCTGCTTCTAGTCCAATCATGCCTTCGCCTAGCATGAGGATAGTCGTGGCTTCTGTCTTTAAGAGCTTGGAGATTTTTTTCTCCACTCTTCTATGTATTTTTTCGTATTCTGGATCGATGTCTGGGTTTGTGAGAGTTTTTCCCATTAATGCCATTACTTCGTCGTCAATTGATGTTGGGCCTGCACATAAGATTTTCATTTTTCTTTCTCTCCTTTATGTCTTTTGTTTAAATTATATTATATGGGGACAAAAAAACAAGCTGCCTTTTGACAGCCTGCCTTTGGTTTTGTTTATTTGTTTTCTACAAAGTAAGTGTTTTCTTCTATTTGTTTAAATATTTCATCGTATTGTTTTTCTTCGAAGCCAACTACGCATTTGTCTATGCTCTTTCCATCTTTTTCAAGTGTCATTATGTGAGTTGGATAGTAAACTCTGTCGTTGTATTCTGCCATGTCTTTATAGTATTTTTCAAAGATTTCGTCTTTTTTGCCTTCGCTGTCTCTAATGTCTCTTGCTATATATTTGATGCCTTTATTATCTAAGTATGCTTTTAGTTTTTGGCAGTAAGGACATTCTTCAAAGCCATAGATTAGAAATCTTATGTCTTCTTCTCCTGCTTTTGTTTTTATTTTGTTTATTGGTGCTGTGAAGTAACCTTCTTCATATATGTCTTCTATCTTTGCATTTTTTGAATCTAATAAAACTGTTTGTGTTTTGAAGTCATAAGCTACTCCAAAGTCTAAGATTTTTGCTAGGTCTCTTAGGCGGAAATAGTTGTATCCGTCTATGAAATATCCATAGAGTTCTATATCCTTTCCTTGGCTGTCCACTATTTTTTGTTTGTTTGTCTTTGCTATTTCTTCTTCTTCTCTTTTTTCAACGTAAGTAAAGTCTTCTTTTTGATTTTCACCCTTTGTTATGATTACTTTTTGGCTTTCATTGTCGTAAGATACCATAAATTTTGCTGGTGTGTCTTTGAAAAGAGCTGCTGCATCTCTAATTCTTACATAGTTAGACCTATTAATTAGGTAAGAATTTATTTTTATGTCTTTTCCGTCAAATCTAACTTTTTCTCCTGATGTCTGTGCCAACCTTTCGTCTGATTCTAATTTTAATACTTTAGCTTTGTTCTCTTCTTTGCCTTCATTGCCTTCATTGCTGTTAGCTAGTGCTGTCATTGGACTTGTTAAGGTTAAAAGAGCTAATAATACTACTGCAAATTTTTTCATAATCTGCCTCCTTTAAATTTATTACTAGTATTTTATCACATTAAATAAAAGTTTAAATGTTATTTTTTAATTTTTTATATGGACAAAAAAACAAGCTGCCTTTTGACAGCCTGCTTTGATTTTGTTTTTGTTTTTATTTTCCTTTAGTTTTTCCACACTTTTAGTTTTTAAATAGTGGGCTAATTTTTTTGTAGACCAGCATCATGACTGCTGATGTTGTAAAGCCTTTTATTAGGTTAAAGGGTAGGACTGAATAGATCATCATTGTGAAAAGTCCTGTGATTTTTGGTGTGATGGCAGATCCCATGGCTATTATTGCTTCCATTGGCATTACTTTACCGTAAAGTGGAAAGACTACGAAGTAGTTTGATGCCATGGCAAGAATTGTCATTGCCACTACGCCTACTGTCATTGATAGGACTGCGCCCTTGTAAGTTCTATGTTTTCTATAGATGTAGCTTGATACTAGAGCAAAGGTACTTGATATGATGAAGTTTGATAGTTCGCCAACGCCTGCTGTCATTGTGCCCTTAAAGATTATGTGCATAAGGTTTTTTAGACCTGCTATTATGATGCCATAGACTGGTCCCATTGTGAAGGCGCCCATGAGGACTGGCAAGTCTGATATGTCCAGCTTCATAAAGGGTGGCGCTACAAAGGTTAGTGGCAATTGGAAGTACATTAGTACGAAGCCAATTACTGATAGCATGGCTACTTTTGTCATGTCTTTTGTTCTTATCATGGTGCTTGTGTTTACTTTATTCATTTTACCTCCTGTTGGGGCATAAAAAAACCCCGAACCTTCGGGGCATGAAAGTTTTAAATCATTCTCTCATCCAGACTTTACTGTCGGTATTGGAATCTAACCAATTCGGCTTGCGCTCGCGGACTTTACCGCCGGTTGGGACTTGCACCCTTCCCTGAAGATTTAAATTTTTATTTATTTCTTGCTTTTATTATAACACTTGTGGGTGGTTTTGCAAGTTTTATTATAGTTGAATTGTATTGTATTGGTGAAGCTTCGCTTTAAGAACAAATAATAAAGGTTTTTTATTTTTTAATATATTTTTAAGGAGGGGGCATATACCCCTTCGGGCACAGGGGGGACGGCAATGCCCCCGCTTGTGCCTGGTGGTACTACCCCCTCCTTTGACCTCCCCCACACCCCCATGCCCTGGATCAGATAATAGAAAGCTCCGCTTTAAAAACGTATAAAATAAGTTTTTTCTTTTTAAGTTTAATTTTAAATATTAAATATTTTTTAAATATTGGAGGGGCTTAGGGGCGTCTTAATGCCCCTTGCCCCTCC
>NZ_KV804703.1:79213-131378 GCF_001811425.1 Peptoniphilus sp. HMSC062D09
CCCCTCCAAACCACCCCTTTCACCCCACGCCCTGGATCAAAAGAAAGAAAGCTTCGCTTTAAAAGTATAAATTATTTTTTTATTATTAATTTTCTATTTTAAGGAGGGGGTAAAGGGGGCGGCAATGCCCCCTCTACCCCCTCCTTTGACCTCCCCCACACCCCCGTGCCCTGGCAGGGGCCTCGACCCTCAGCTACGCAAAAAGCCCTCCAGCTAAAAATTTTGAACTCGTTCGCTTCGCTCTCTCAAACAGCAAAATTTTTTACGCTTCCGGACTTTTTGCTTATTACTCGACTACTTCTACGGCATATTGGCAAAGGTGATTACCTGCCCACTTTAACGGAAAGCTGGGTATTGTTGCCAAGTTATTTTTCTCACTTGAGATTTTTATTTAATAGGTTTTTTGTAAAAATATTAATAAAAAATCGACCATGTTGTGGTTTTCTAATCATGGCCGATGTTTTTTGTTTTTATTGTTGTGCTACTGGCACCTGTTCTGGGGCTGGTTGTTGTGCTGGCACCTGTGCTTGTGGTTGTGCTTGTGGGGCTGGTGATGCTATTTTTTGCCTTGTTGAGTCATAGACTATTACTGGCATGCCATTAAAGGTTTTTGGATAGAGGTTTTTCATCACCGCTGGTGGCACATTTACGCAGCCGTGAGAGCCGCCACTTAGGTAAATTTTTCCGCCGAAAGTTGATCTCCAATCGGCATCGTGAAGTCCCACGCCTGACCAATTTATAGGAAGCCAATAGGAAACTTTTGAGCGGTAGGTTTCGCCTGTTAGGTACCTATTTCTCTCGCGAGACCAAATTCTGTCTGTGCCCGTTGGTGTTCCGTTGCCTAGGGTTGGGTTGCCTGATACTATGTCCGTCTCAATTTCCAAATTGCCCTTGTTGTAGTACCAAAGTTTTTGCCTTGCAAGGTCCACCTCGATATAGGTGTTGCCCACATCGTCCACTGTCCTTGACACTGCATCTTGCCTGTAAATTGGTTTTATTGTAACTGGCTCATCTCTTTTTAGGGCAGCAATTATTTCGTCCTTTGTCTTTTGTCTATCGGTAATCCAACCGTAGATGCCGCCGTCAACTTTTACTGTCCCAATGCCTGTGGCGTTAAATATTCTTGATGTCCTAAAGGTGTCATACTTTGCTGCAAGTTTTTCCACGAAGTTTGTCACCTTTTCTTCGTCAATGACGAGGCTTCCGTCATCAGCCTTGGAATACATGGCAATTATGCCCTGACCTGTCACTTCCTCTTTTCTGTCATCAAAGTCAAAAGTTATTTTTTTAGTAAAAAGATTTTGGTAAGATGCAAGTTGATTTTTGATGTAGTCGCTATCTGCTATTATTTTCGGTTCAATATAAAGATTTTCTTCTTCAAGATTTAGTTTTTCCTTTTTGTCGGCAAAATGACCTAAGACTGCTTGTCTAAGTTCATCTCGCTTTAAAAAATCGCCATGAACTTCTTTTTCAACCTTAAATTCATCCTTGTCGAAGATAATTCTTGCATCAGTGGAATGAACTGATTCATTTTGCACTGCCTTTAGGCTATTTATTCTATTTGTAAGAGCTGAGTCATCGTATTTTAAGTTTGTGTCAAGCTTATAGTGTTTGTCCACTAGGGATGCAACGGGCCAATATAGTGGAGTTTGATCCACAAATCCGCTGCCAATTTTTTCTTCAAATTTTATTTCTTCTGCTGTAATTTTGTCATTATTTTTTTTGTCCTTGGCAATTACTTCTAGGACAAATTTTTTAGATAAATCTTCGTAATTTTTTTCAAATTCAGAAATTTTTGTCAGTCCAAAGTCGTGGCCGTTGACATAGGTCCTTGGCATAAACCTATCTCTAAATAAATAAAGTCCCGTTATATATATGAAAATCAAAATTATAAGTATAAATGCAAAAAATATTTTAAAAGTCTTCTTCATAATTCCTCCAATACCTTACATTATACTCTATAGAAATTTTTAAAAAAGAGAATTTCTCGGATTCTTGCAAATGTAATTTAATTGTAAATATTTTGCCCTTGCTTTTTGTTGAGGTTTATCTTTGTGAATCTAAATTGTTCTAGACTCTTACTTTTTGCGAGTAACTGTATTTTTATTATCTCTGTATTGCTTTTTTTAGCTAATAATGGCATTATATGTTTAGAAATTAATAAAATTTTATCCACAGAATTTTTAATTTCTTTACTTTTATTAAATCTTATTTTTTATTTTATATATTGATTGATTTTTTACTGAAAAGGATATAATATATATGTACAACAACTTGTTGTAAAAATTATTAATCAATCCTTGGAAGTAGCTCTCCCACCATATGGGATGCGGCAAAACCAAGGATTTTTTGTTTATAAGGAGAATTTATGAAAACTGCTATATTAGTTGACGGAGCCTATTACAGAAAAATAAATGCTTCTGTTTTTGGAATGCAAACACCTAAGGAAACTGTTGATGCGATGTATAAATATTGCCTCAGACATTTAAAGGATAAAAAAGATGGTGATACTGTATATAATGAACTATATAGAATATTTTATTACGACTGTCCACCTATATCAACTAACATATTCCATCCTTATCTACAAAAGGATGTAAATTTAGGCAAATCTGATTTGTATAAGTGGATGACAGAACTAATAAATGAACTTAAAAAACAAAGAAAGGTCGCTTTGAGGTTAGGCACTCTTTCAGACTATGATTTAAATTACAATTTAAAATTTTCAGCAACTAAAAAACTTTTCAACCACTCTCTTACAGTTTCTGAATTACAAGAATCTGATTTTCAACTTAATATCAGGCAAAAAGGCGTTGATATGAAGATTGGAATAGACATAGCCTCACTAGCATATAAAAAGCAAGTTGACCAAATTGTTCTAATAGCTGGAGATTCCGATTTTGTACCTGCAGCAAAATTAGCCAGAAGAGAAGGAATCGACTTTGTTTTAGATCCACTGGGTCGAAAAATAAAAGATGATTTATTTGAACATATTGATGGTCTGAAATCAAGAGATGATAAATATTATAATATCTATAGGAAAAGTAATAAAATTAGCGAGAAGAATAAATAGCCAAAAAATAAAATATTATTAAAGAATCCGAAGTATTATCTAAAAATAATTACTTCGGATTTTTTTACTATATCCTTAAAAGTTTTCTTAAAAAAATGGTACAAAAAAACACACAAGCTAACTTGTGTGCTTATTGTTGGTGCGGGAAAGAGGACTTGAACCCCCACTCCGTTGGAACTAGATCCTAAGTCTAGCGCGTCTGCCAATTCCGCCATTCCCGCATGAAGTTTTAACAACAAAATATATTATACTGAAGCTTTTATTTTTTGTCAACTATTTTTTAAAATATTTTTATAATTTTTTTACATTTCATGTAAAATCTAAAAAAATTTTTACAGACAATATAGTTTTGCTGTCTTTACATTATAACAGGCAAAATAAATTTTTGCTACTGCAATTTGTTTTCTTTTTCTATTTCTTGGTCTGCCTCTTTAATTATTTCGTCAAAAGAATTATAGGGTCCTAGTAATAATGCGTCACTTGCTTTTACTTCAAAAGGCATAGCTCCCTCGTCAACAACTGCTCTGGCAAAAATTTCAAAGGCTTCGTCCCTTGTCATGCCCATAGATTCACAAACTTTTTCGAATTCATTTTTTAAATTTTCTTCTATTCTTATATTTACATTTGCCATGGTCTCACCCTTATTCATTATAACATTCTCTTCCTTTTAATCACAAGTCACATAGATTTAAAAATTCTTAAATGGGTAAGATATCTAAATAAAAGAATATTAGAAAGAGTTGATTTTTTTGAACTTTAAAGAAAAGATGAGAAAGTTTATGATTGGAAGGTATGGTCAAGATGAGCTGGGCAAATTTATTTTATTTCTTGCTCTAATTCTTCTTATTATAAATTTATTTGTAAAGACGGCTGCCCTATCTGCTGGATCTTTGGTCTTAATTGCCTATTCTTATTACAGGGCTTTTTCTCGAGACATTAGTGCAAGGTATGCTGAGAATAAAAAATTTTTATCCACAGTTGATCCCCTAAGAAGAAAATTTTCTTCTTCAAAAACTAAATATGATAATAGAAAAGTTTACAAGTACATAAAATGTCCCAAGTGCAAGTTTGAAATGAAGGTGCCAAAGGACAAGGGCAAAATTAGAGTTACTTGTAAATCTTGTGGCGAAAAGTTTGTCATAAAAAGTTAAGGCTTCTGGATTTTTCCAGAAGCTTTTTTGTTGAAATCTTAACTTTATTGTAAATTCTTTAAATTTTTTTAGTGGTATAATATATTAAAGGAGTGATTTTATGAAGAAGAAACTTTTATTTTTGTTATCTTTTTTATTACTCTTCACTGGCGTAAGTGCTAGGAGCGAAAAAAAGATGACTCTAGTTATTAATAATATTGTCTTCGAGAAGGAATTTGTTGTGAAAAATGACAGAATCCACATTCCCCTTCGCCTTGTTTCTGAAAATTTAGGCGCCGATGTTAATTGGAAGGGGGACACTAAAGAGGTTGAGATTATCAACAAGGGCAAGAAAATTGTTTTTTATGTCGATTCTAATGAGTATAGGATTGACGATATTGTCTACACAATTGATTCTCCTACTTTCATCTTAAAGGACACTTGTTATGTTCCTGCAAGGGCTCTTGCCAATGCCATGGAGGCAAAGCTTGAGTGGAATGAAAAAGAGTTTTACTGCTCTATTGACAATGGCTACGAAAAAGATCCTACTCGTGATGTGGATCCAGCTAAGGACGGCAAGGACCTTGCTATTATTGATAAGTTAAGAAAGGTTACTGACCTTGGCGACTACTTAAAGGATGGTGTCATGAGGGTAGAAGAAGTTGACGATGGCAAGGTTTATGAATTATTTTTAAAGGATTATGAAAAGAAGAATTTATCCATGAGATTTATCTTTGACAAGAATAATAATTTAAGATTTTATAAGTTTGACTACTTCCCTAACGAAAAGTATCCTTTCTTGGAAAAACATTTAAGTGAAGAGGAGTCAAAAAAAGTGGCTCGTGACTTTATGGATATCGTTGGCGATAAGAAAAGATTTTTAAAGGAAAATGAACTTAATGCAAATCAACAAGTAACGCCTGAAGCTGGAACTTATAATTTCTACACAAAATCTAGTCTTATTGCTGTAGATGCAAGCGGCGGTTTCGTTTACGCTTATAGCAACAATTAATGTTACAGAATTATTAAAAATGTAAAAATAAGTCACAAATTTAGGGATTGGAATTGATTTCCTATCCCTTTTCTGTATAATTAAGTTAACTTATATTTTTTAGGAGGAATAAAAAATGAACAAAAAAATTACATCACTATCTTTAGCAGGTATCATGCTACTATCTACTGCAAGCCCAGTTTTTGCTGCTCCAGAAGTAAAGGCTCCAGTTAAAGAAACTACTAAGGCTGAAGAAATGGTAAAAGATGCTAAGGAAGCTGGCAAAGAAATTGCTAAAGACGCTAAAGAAGCTATGACTGATGCAAAAGAAAAAGTTGAAGAAAAAGGCAAAGAAGCTGTAAAAGAAACTAAGGATCTTGCAAAAGAAGTTAAAGAAGAAGCTAAAGAAGTTAAGGAAGAAGTAAAAGAAAAAGTTGAAACTAAAGATGTTAAGGCTACTACTCAAAAAGTTAAGCTTGACGGAAAAGATGTTGTAATCTACGGATACAATATTGACGGATACAACTACTTCAAACTTAGAGATTTAGCTGCTGTTTTAAAAGACACTAAGGCTAAATTTGGCGTTGAATACAAGGACGCAATGGTTACTCTAACTAAGGGTGCTGACTACAAGCTTGCTGAAACTGACCAAAAAGAAGTTAAGGCTGAATCTAAGGGAATGCTTACTAACGACAAGGTAATGGTTGGCGACAAGGCTCTTACTGCTACTGCATACAAGGTTGACGACAGCAATTACTACAAACTTAGAGATCTAGGCGAAGCTCTTGGTTTTGGCGTTGACTATGACAAGGCTACAAACACTGTTTTATTAATGTCTGAAAAAGAAGCTGCTAAAGAAGAAAAAGTTGCTCCTAAATTAGAAGAACTTAAAGAAGCTGTTAAAAAAGAACTTGTTAATGAAAAAGAAGTTCGTGAATCTGAAGCTTACAAAAAAGCTGACGACAAAGTAAAATCAAACTTTGAAAATGCTGTTGCAGCTGCAAAATCTCTACTAGATGACGAAAAAGCTACTGCTGAACAATTCGAAAATGAACTTAAGGCACTTGTTGAAGCTAAAGAACAACTTGGCTTCAAGGCTGATGTTAAAGTAGAAGAAAAGAAAGACGAAAAGAAAGAAGAAGTTAAAGAAGTTAAAGACGAAAAGAAAGACGACAAAAAAGAAGAAGTTAAAGAAACAAAATAATTTAACTTAAACTTAAAAAGGACCATGGAAAAAAATCCATGGTCTTATTTTTTTTGATTTTGTGAAGTTTTTTGAGTATGCGTGAATGTGCAAAAATTTTTCTGTATGAGATCTTCCTAATAGGATGTGAACTATTATTTTTTGTCATTTATTTTTTTCAACAGCCCAAGCTGCTTTTATTTCTTTTTTTATTTTATCGTACTGCCATCTGTTTTTTGAATTATAAACAGAGTTTGGGTCATTTAAAATAATTCTCCCCTCATTATCAAGTCCGCATGCCAAAGCTATGTGTCCTGTATCCGTAAAAATGCCTGGTTTGAAAGATAAAATCACAAGATTTCCCTTTTCAAGTTCACTAATTGTTTCACTTTTCATAATTCCTCGAACTCCTAAACCCTCTTTTGTTAAATAATCTTCTATAAGATTCCATGAACTCATGCCGGCTTCAACATAAGCATTTTTTTCTGCAAACTTTGCAATTTCTTTTGGACTCCTATTTATCCCACAGCCGCTTAAAGCCATGGAGAGAGTCGTTGGCATGCAACCTCTCGTGCCAATTAGTCCGCCTGCATATTTTTCGTAACCCCAACGAGGATCAAATTGTAGATAAAATTTCACTGGATTATTTACAGCAAAACTTTCACTTTTTTTCGCAAGACTTTTATCATCTTTTAAGTATCCAAGTATAAAACCCAGTGCCTCTTCCCTTTTTGCGGCAAGCTTTATCATTTTGTCTGGGAGCTTGTCAATATTTTCGTAGACAAATTCATAGCCCTCATCTTTTTTTGCCTTCTCCTTTATTATTTTTATTTTGTCTGACAAATCTTCGCCTCTTGTAAAATTTTCACTGTCTTTTAAACTTATCTCACTTGAAATCCTATTTCTGTGGATGGAAAATCCCCTTACAAGAAAAATTATTAAAAAAATAATGACTGCGAATCTAATCTTTTTCATATTATCACCGCAATCATTATATAAAATTATTGTTAAAACTTTATTCCAAAGTTCTTACAAATTTTCTAAATAATAAAATTTTTAAACCCTGTAGTCGTAATTTAAAATTTCTGCCCTTGCCTCACTCACAAAGTAAAGAGAGCCTGTTATTAAAATTAAATCGCCATCTTCATATTTTTCTTGGTAATGATTAATGGCATCTTCAACACTCATGACTTCTGCCTTAAGTCCATAGCCTGATGCTTCTTTTTTTAATTCTTCTGGACTTGTCCCCCTCTTGTAGTCCAAGTTCACGAAGACCACTTCATCTGTGAAAGATGAAATTTCTTCTAACATCTTCTTGTGCTCCTTGTCTGACAAAATTGACATGATGAGGTAAAGTTTTTTGAACTTAAAATTATCAATGGACTCCACTAATTTTTTGATGCCGTCAAAATTGTGGGCGCCATCTAAAATTATTAGAGGATCTCTCGATACAATTTCCATTCTGCCCGCCCATCTTGAAGATTTTATTCTCTCCCTAATTTTTTCTGTGGAAATTTTTATAATTCCCTTCTCCTTTAAGAGATAGAGGGCATAAATTGCTCCCAGGGCATTTTCCACTTGGTAGTCACCAATTTGTGTGAGAGAAAATTCTTCCCAGTCACCTAATTTTACCTTGAAGTCAATTCCCCTTAGGTCGGACTTTATAATTTCACTTTCTAAATCCTTTGTGTAATAAATTTCTGCGGACTTTTCTTCTGCTTCCCTATCTATTACTCCAAGAATTTTTGGATCCTTATTTGTTGTAAGGACAAGTCCATTATCTGTTATTATGCCAGCCTTGGCGTCTGCAATCTCCTCTATGGTGTCGCCAAGGTATTCCATGTGGTCCATGGAAATTGATGTGATAATGGAAATTAATTTTTCGCGGCTGGTGAAAATATTTGTGGAGTCGGCACGGCCTCCCATGCCAACTTCCAAAACTGCGATATCAACTTTTTCTCTATCAAAGTAAATTATCGCCATTATGGTCAAAAATTCAAAGAGGTTTAACTCGCCATAATCTTCAATTATTTCCGGCTCCTTACTTATTATAAATTGGCCGATTTCTCCAAAGTCTTCCTGTGAAATTTCCTGGTCGCCAATTTTTATTCTGTCGCAATAAGTTATGAGGTGGGGTGAAACAAAGGATCCAACTTTATAATCTTCCTTTAGGATGTCTTTTATGAAATTAACAGTTGAGCCCTTGCCATTGGTCCCTGCCACATGAATAACCTTTAGGTTTTTTTCGGGAGAGCCAATTTTTTCCAAAAACTTTTTGATTCGGATGTTGCCCTTGGACTTAAATTTCCCAATTCTCTTTTCAATGTTTTTTACAACTTCTGTGTATGTCATAGATTTTTTTCAACCTTTACAATTTGTTCTTCCACTGTCTTTAAAATTTCTTCGTATTTTGTAACTTTTTCTTTTTCTTCTTCAATTAATTTTGCTGGAGCCTTTGAAACAAATCCTTGGTTAGATAGTTTGCCCTTGGCTCTTTTTAGTTCAGCCTCTGCATCCTTCTTGTCCTTTTGAAGTCTCTTTAATTCCTTTTCAAAGTCCACAAGTTCCTTTAGTGGAAGTTGAATTTCTGCTTTGTCGAGAACTATGGCAATATTTTCTGAATTTTTTCTGCCTTCGTCATCAGTTATTTCAACAGAATTTGAATAGCCAAGGCTTAATAAAAGTCCCTTCATCTCTTCAAAGATTTCCTTCACTTCTGGATCCTTAGTGTAGACAAGAGTGTTGGATTTTTTTGAATTTTCGATATTCATTTCACTTCTTGCATTTCTAATTTCACGAATTGCATTTTCAATATATTCTGTGGCTCTCTCTTCCTTTTCAAAGACAAGTTCTTCCTTATGTTCTGGCCATTTAGAAACAATTAGGGCCTCTTCCCTATTAGGTAGGGCTTGCCAAATTTCTTCTGTGATGTATGGCATAAATGGGTGAAGAAGCTTTAAAATGTTTTCTAGGACATAGAGCAAAACTTTTACTGTGTTCGTCTTTTCTTCATGATTATCGGAATATAAAACTGGTTTTACTATTTCAATGTACCAGTCGCAGAAGTCTGACCAGATAAAGTCGTAGATGTCATCTGCTGCAAGTCCAATATCATATTTTTCGATTTTTTCTGTAATTTGTTTTATAACTTTTTGTAGTTTTGAAAGGATCCACTTGTCTTCGTAGTGAAGTTTTTCCACATCGAAGTTGGAATCTGTAATTTCATCGGACATATTCATCATGAGAAATCTCGTTGCATTCCAAAGTTTGTTGGCAAAGTTTCTGTTGGCTTCAACTCTCTTTGTGTAGAATCTCATGTCGTTACCTGGTGTGTTTCCAGTTACAAGAGTAAATCTAAGGGCATCGGCACCGTAGTCTCTTATGATGTCAAGTGGGTCAATGCCATTGCCTAGTGACTTAGACATTTTTCTTCCTTGGTCATCTCTTACAAGTCCATTTAAAAGTACATCCTTAAAAGGTAGCTTGCCCGTTTGTTCAAGGGCAGAGAAGACCATTCTTATTACCCAGAAGAAAATTATATCGTAGCCAGTTACAAGGACATTTGTTGGATAAAAATATTCGTATTCAGGAGTTTTTTCTGGCCAACCCATTGTTGAGAAAGGCCAAAGGGCAGATGAAAACCAAGTGTCTAGGGTGTCTTCGTCTTGAGTATATGTTTTTCCTTCGTGACCCTTAGTGTTAGATGGATCAGTTTTTGAAATTACAATTTCATCGTCAGAGTCAGAGTACCAAACTGGAAGTCTGTGTCCCCACCATAATTGCCTTGAAATATTCCAGTCGCGGATATTTTCTAGCCAATTTTCATAAATTTTTCCAAATCTTTCAGGTACGATGTTGAGGTTGCCCTTTCTATATTCTTCAAGGGCAGGCTTTGCTAGTGGCGCCATCTTTACGAACCATTGCTTGGAGATTAGGGGTTCGATAACTGTCTTACATCTTTCGCAGTGACCAACAGCGTTGTGGTGGTGCTTCTTGCCAATATAGTAGCCAAGTTTTTCAAAGTCTTCAATTATTTTCTTTCTAGCCTCATATCTTTCCATGCCAGCATAGTCGCCTGCATTTTCATTAAGATATCCCTTGCCATCCATGATTACAAGTTGACCAAGATTATGACGAGATCCAACTTCAAAATCGTTAGGGTCATGAGATGGAGTGATCTTTACTGCACCAGAACCAAAGTCCATTTCAACATACTCGTCGGCAATAATTGGAATTTTTTTGTTGCCCATTACTGGAATCATTACATATTCGCCAACAAGGTCAGTATATCTTTCGTCATTAGGGTTTACTGCAATGGCAAGGTCTCCAGGAATAGTCTCTGGTCTTGTTGTTGCAATTTCAATTCCCCCTTCCCTGTCTGCAAAGGGATATTTGAAGTACCAAATATTTGAATCAGTTTCAATGTGCTCAACTTCTGCATCAGAAATTGAAGTTTCGCAAGATGGACACCAGTTTATAATTCTGTTGCCACGATAAATTAGTCCCTTTTCATAAAGTTCGATGAAAACTTCTTCTACTGCGTTGGATAAATTTTCGTCAAGAGTAAAACTTTGTCTTGACCAGTCGCAGGAGATTCCAAGTTTTTTAAGTTGATTTACAATATTTCCGCCATATTCATGAGTCCAGTCCCAAGCACGCTCTAAGAATTTTTCTCTACCAATGTCTTCCTTGTCTATGCCCTCACTTCTAAGTTTTTCTACAACTTTTGCTTCAGTAGAAATAGATGCGTGGTCAGTGCCTGGAATCCAAAGGGCAGAGTAGCCTTGCATTCTCTTTGTCCTGATTAAAACATCTTGAATTGTGTTATTAAGAGCGTGACCCATGTGAAGGTTGCCTGTTACATTTGGAGGTGGCATAACAATAGAGTAAGGTTTTTTATTTTCATCAACCTCTGCCCTAAAATAATTATTTTCCATCCAATAGTCATAAATTTTCTCTTCAAAATCCTTTGGATCATAAGTTTTGTTTAAGTCTTTCATTTTTCCTCCTCGAAATTTATATTTTTCTATATTTTTTATAATTTAAAAATAAAAAGCGTCCTCCATCCCTAAGGACGAAAGACGCGGTACCACCTTAATTTTTATTTTTCAATAAACACTTTAAAATCTTTAACGAGATAAGTCGTCTCTGGCTACTTGATTCACCAAAGAAGCAAAAAAGCTACAATTGTAAAGTTTATAAAGACCTCTCAGCAAACAGTCTCTCTCTAAATATAAATTTTTACAATCCTCTTTTTTATTGCTTGTTTTCTATTGTCAAGTTTTGTATAGGAGTGAGGTAACTTGTGGAATCATTGTCTTCTACAACTTCTACTTGCTTGAAAAATATGATTACCTTTTCGTACTTATCAATCCCACCAATTTCTTCCCTTACATTTTGATGATCTTCTGGCTCTGAAGAATTTATTCTTACCTTTAGTTCTTTGATTTCTTTTCCATTTTCATCTTCAAATCCTAAGATATAAGTAGATTTCATTAAACTTTTAACATTGGAATAGGTGTTAATATCTAAGACTAATTTGTCACCACTAAATCCCTTTGAGTTTATGACTGCTCCAATTATTGTGGCATCTTCCATCTTGTAATCCTTTTCTGGTTCTTTAGATTCACTTCCAAAGCCAAAAGCTCTTGCCGCATTGTCATAATCTTTCTCAAGGTCCTTTTTAACTGATGAAGACTCAAAAATAAAATCCTTAGCCCTTAAAAAATCAGAAGCTTGGAAGGTAAATTCAGCATCTGGATCCACCTTTGGATATAGGACCTTAGAATCGTCAGACCCACCAATTATTCCTATAGCACTTGCTTGGTCTGCTTCTTGATTATTATTTTTTTCTCCATCTTTATCTTTGTTTTTGTTTTTATTTTTATTATTTGTGGTAAAAATAGCTGTCGGTCCATCTGCCCTGCCAATAATATCTACTCCAGGGTTTTGCCTCTTAAATTCTGCTTCAAGCATTTTGTTTCGAATCTGTGGATAGGCAAAAATTCCTCCCACAACAAGGACTCCCAATAATATTAAAATTTTCTTCTTCATTGAGCACCTCCCAATTAATATAAAAGATACCACAAAAATCCTTTGAAATCAATAAAAATTCGATTATCTAGGGATAAAGCCAACCTTTTTATAAACTTTTCTTAGAGTTTTGTTGGCAAGGTAGGATGCCTTTTCTGCTCCTTCCTTGTAGACTGATTCAAGATATGCCTTGTCATCTCTAATTTCTTTAAATCTCTCTCTAAGTGGTCTTAGGCCTTCAACTACAACTTCTCCCAAGTCTTCCTTAAATTCTCCGTAGCCAAGATTTTCGTACTTCTTTACGATTTCTTTTGGGCTCATGCCAGAGAAGGAGGCGTGAATGTTGATGAGGTTCTTTAGTCCAGCTTGTTCATCTGAATACCTAAACTCGCCAGATGAATCTGTAACAGCTCTTTTTATTTTCTTTCTAGTGTCATCTTCTGAATCTAAAATTAAAATAAAGGCGTCTTTATTTGAATCGGACTTTGACATTTTTGAAGATGGATCCTTTAAAGACATGATTCTCGCCCCCACCTTTGGTGTCAAAATTTCTGGAATTGTAAAAGTTTCAGAATATCTTGAATTAAATCTTTGTGCCAAGTCCCTTGTGATTTCAATGTGTTGCTTTTGATCTTCTCCCACTGGCACGAAGGACGTGTTGTAAAGCAAAATATCTGCTGCCATTAGAACTGGATAATTAAGTAGTCCTGCTTGGACATCAGTGTATTTTTTTGCCTTATCCTTAAACTGTGTCATCCTTTGAAGTTGACCAAGACCTGTCATTGTGTTTAGGACCCAGCCAAGTTCAGCGTGGGCTGGAACGTGAGACTGAATGTAAATTATTGACTTCTTTGGGTCAAGACCTGCTGCAAGGTAGAGAGCAAGGACATCAAGAGTGTTCTTTCTAAGGTCCTTTGGCTCTTGTGCTACAGTTATGGCGTGCATGTCAACTATGCAGTATAGGCAGTTGTATTCATCTTGAAGGCCAATAAAGTTCTTCAAGGCTCCAATATAATTTCCAATAGTTAGGGAACCTGAAGGTTGAATTCCAGAGTAAACTATTTTTTTCTCATCCATTTTTAACTCCCTTTCTTTTTTCTAAATAAAATATAATAAAAATACTAATAATTTCAATAAAAGTCACTACTATGCTGCCCTCTGGCCCATAGGTTTTGTCGTACAAGTTATAACTTAAAATTTTAAAATTAAGCAGGCTGTCAAAGCCACTAAAGCCACTGACATTTAAGCCGTAAATCATTGCCATGGAAAAGTTCCAGCCTGCGTGGGCTCCAGAAGTCACCATGATATTGTCTGTGTAAAATAATAATTTTGCAAAAAATATTCCCACGAGAATTGTGTTAAGTGTTGATAAAAATGTAACTCCATTGTTTGCTAAGTGAAGTAATCCAAAAAATATTGATGGAGCATATATAGCTACATTTTTACCAAATTTGTTTAACAAAGCTCTTGTAAGCATCCCTCTAACTAAAAGCTCTTCAGAACTTGACTGTATAAAGAATGCTACAAAATAAGCTATAAAAAATAAATTTAAATTTTCAAACACTATTTCCTTAAGCCTTAATCCTCTTAAAATAACTGCAATTATTACAAAAACAGTAATTTGTAAAAATCCTATTAAGAGACCTATTCCAATATTTTTTAATAAATTATCTTTTTTAAAAAATAGAAAGCTAAAAGGTTTTTTTATAACGTACTTAGTTATTAAAAATGCACTTAAGAACTGTCCCGTAGTTCCAATTAGCATTACAAGGTTGGCATGTTCCCAATTATGATAAAAATATGTTTTACCATATAACAGTAGAGAAGCCAAAATCATAAATAAATAATTAAAAGCTACTACAGCAACTACTAAAATTAATAATTTAAAAAAGTGTTTGAAAAAGTTTTTCATCGGTTTTGAATATCCTTCCAAATAAATATAACCTTATTTCTCACTTCTTTTTCATCTACATTTACAAGCTCCCTATCTCTCATAATAAATTTGCCGTCGCAAATCACTGATTCAACATCATGAGAGTTTGCTGAATAGACAAGAGCTGAGATGAGATTGTTTCTCGGTGTGAAGGAATTTGATTCTAAATCAAAAATCGCAAGGTCAGCAAGGTAATCTTCCTTTATAAGTCCCAGCTTTTCAAAGCCAAGGGCCTCTGCCCCATTTACTGTTGCCATCTTTAAAATTTCTATGGCTGGCACAGCTTTTTCATTCATGGTAACAGCCTTGTTGACAATGCCACCTATGTGCATTTCTTCTACAAAGTCTTGGTTGTTGTTTGATGAGTCGCCGTCAGTTCCCATAGCCAATTTAATATTATTCTTTAGCATTTTATCAACTGGTGTAAAGCCACTGGCAAGTTTTAAGTTTGAACTAGGATTATAGACTGGGTAGAATTTTTTGTCCTTTACAAGTTCAATTTCCTCATCAGTAATGTGGACACAGTGGGCTGCAATTATTTGGCTATCAAGTAGTCCCAGTGAATTTACATATTCTATTGGCGTCATACCATATTCTTTTTTTGAATTTTCCACTTCTGTTAGGGTTTCTGATAAGTGAATGTGAATAAGACTGTCGTATCTTTCCACTGATTTCTTTGCAATTTCTCTTAAAAATTCTGTAGAACAGGTGTAAATTGCGTGAGGTGCAGGCACAACCCTTATCCTGCCGCCGCATTTATTTTGATAGTTTTTGTAAAGCTGATCAAATTCCTCAAGCTTTTCTTCGCCCTTGCCGTCTACATCTGTCATTCCACGAGTTAGGACTCCACGAATGCCAGATTCTATTGCTGCGTCGCCAACCCTATCCATTTCATAATACATGTCGCAAAAACTTGTAACGCCAGATTTTATATTTTCAATGATAGATAGCATGGATGACCAATATATGTCTTCCGCATTGAGTTTTGCCTCAATGGGCCAAATTTCATTTTCTAGCCAATCCATAAGTGCCAAGTCGTCAGCATAATTTCTAAAATAGGACATGCCAAGATGAGTGTGGGCATTTACAAAACCCGGTGTAAGAAGTTTATTTTCTCCATGAAAGACTTCATCTGCATCAAGCTTTAAATTTTCGCCGATTTTTTTTATTTTATTTTCTTCAATAAAAATATCTGCGTTGTCAATAATCTTTTCCTTTTCTATATCTAAATAAGAAATATTTTTTATAAGTATACTCATAATTCCTCCAATAGTATTATTATAACAAAGTTTAAAAATTTTTTACTAATTTTTCAAAATATGATTGAGAATTTAAAATCCTATTGGCTACTTGTAAAATATTTAACCAATGAATTTGCCTGTAATTTTTAAAGGATTAACTCATGATTATATCCATTTAAAAAAGCACATCTAACCTTTAATAGTTAGTGTGCTTTAACTCAAGTTATATAAACTTAAAAACATTTTTAAATGATTTTATTAATTTATCAATATCAAGATCATTTAATTTGTAAATTCTATTCCCTAATATTCTTTCTGTTGAAACTTCTCTTATTTTATTAACCCTTACAAAAGCTTTTTCATAGCTTGGATTTTGCTGATAATCTCTACAATTTATTGTAAAGCCACCACGATATTTTTTACCTGACTTTTTACTTGTAATTGGTGCAACTAAAATAGTTTTATCCGTATAAGAAAAATTAGACAATATTACAGCATAATGCTTCCCTTGTAATTCTCCACCTATATTATTTTTAAAATCAACCAGATAAACATCAAATAATTCAAATTTCATAAATTTCCCCAAAAATTAAGCAGGCTAAACAGCCTGCTTGCAATGTCCTTAACTAATAAGGCTCTTTCCTCGTATGAGTCCCTTATCCTTAACTAATAAGGCTTTCGGTAATTAAATATTATCACTTTTAATGAAATAAAACAAGATATTTACAAGAGTTAATTGTCAGTGTGCTTTTAATAACTTCTGTAAGTTTCATAAGCAAGCACACAAGTTTGGCAATTTATACCATACATTTCGTCTTCCATGTATCTTGGATTTGGTCTTTCAAGCATTATTGAAAAAAATTTTTTAAATTATTGAAATTTCTCACTTCATAAAATTAAACTTTGATATAATGAATGCATGAATGGAAATTATTTAGAATTAAATGTATTTTTCGACATCATTGGCACAATTGCCTTTGCTATTTCTGGTGCCATACTTGGATGCAGAAAGAAGATGGACATACTTGGTGTAATTGTTTTAGGTCTAGTGACAGCCCTTGGAGGTGGATTCATTCGCGACCTAGTCCTTGGAATAACGCCGCCAAAGATGTTCCAAAACTCAACTAACGCAATAATATCCACTGTCTTTTCGATTTTGGTCTTTATCTTTTATTCTCTTAAGCAAGACTTCGAAAACACTCACTGGATGAAATTTATGAATAAGTTTATGATTATAACAGACACTATTGGTCTTGCATCTTTTACCATAACGGGAATGGCGACGGCAATCTCCCTTGGCTACGACAAAAAATTTCTTTTGATCTTTGTGGGATCAATTACTGGAGTTGGCGGCGGAATGATTCGTGATGTCTTGGCAGGGACTATTCCCTTTATCTTTCGAGAGCAAATTTACGCTGGCGCCTGCATACTTGGTGCCATAGCTTTTATAATAGCAAGACATTTTTGTAACTATCAAATTTCAATGGTAATATGCTTTTTTGCAGTTTTAATCATCAGGCTTTTGGCAGTAAAGAAAAATTGGAATTTGCCAAGAATAAAAAATTAGGAGGAAAAAATGGCAGTAGCAGAATTAACACTTGTACCTATTGGAACAGAAAAGACATCTGTAAGTAAGTACATAGCAGGTGCCCTTGATGCAATTGGAGAAGTGGAAGGACTAACTTATGAACTAAACCCCATGGGCACAGTTATATCTCACAGTGACCTTTCAGTTTTATATGAAGTAATAAGAAGGATGCAGGAGTCTGTCTTTGAGGCTGGAGCAAATAGGGTCTACTCTGTTGTAAAAATCGACGACAGACGCGACAAGGACTACACTTTTAAGGATAAAGTCGTATCCGTCAATGAAAAGAGAAAAAATAAATAGTAAAAAAAATTAAGCCTCATCAGTGATGGGGCTTTTGATAAATTAATTTGAATAAAAAATTTTTATGGAGGAGGAAATATGTACGAAGGATTTTTAACTGATGTCAAGGGAATTAAACTTGGTCACGCAGAAGATGATGTGGCCCTAACTGGTACAAGTGTCATCTTGTGTGAAAATGGTTTTACTGCAGGAGTTGATGTTCGTGGAGCTGGGCCTGGCACTCGTGAGACCGATCTTCTAAGAGCAGAAAATTTAGTCCAAAAGGTTCACGGGGTTTTTTTAACTGGTGGCTCTGCCTATGGTCTTGATGTAGGCGGCGGCATTATGAAATTTTTGGAGGAAAAGGGCGCTGGATTTGACGTTGGCGTTGGAGTTGTTCCCATAGTTCCTGGTGCAGTCCTATTTGACCTTGCTCTTGGAGATTCCAAAGTTCGACCAGACTTTAAAATGGGCTATGAGGCTGCAAAGTCTGCCAAGGATAAAGATGAAACAGAGGGTAATTTCGGTGCAGGTTGTGGCGCAAGCGTTGGAAAAATTTTGGGCAATGATTTTGCCATGAAGTCAGGCATAGGTCAGTCATCAATAAAAGTTGGTGACCTAGTCGTGTCATCTATTGTCGCCCTAAATGCTCTTGGAGATATTTTTGACTATGAAGCTGGAAAAAGAATCGGCGGAGTCTATGACAGGGCAAATAAAAAGTTTTTAGACACAAATAGTCTTTACGAAAAGAGCTTAAACGATTATAATCAATTTAGCCCAGCCAACACAACTATATCTGTCATAGCGACAAATGCAAGGCTAACAAAGGCAAACTGTAACAAGATCTCACAAATGGCTCATGATGGTTATGGAAGGTCAATTAATCCAGTCCATACCATGAACGATGGAGATACTATTTTTACACTTGCAAGCGGCGAAGTTGATGCAGATATAAACTTAGTGGGAATACTTGCGGCAAAGACAATTTCTAGGTCTATTGCCAATGCAATTTATTCAGCAAAAGATTCAGGCGGGCTAGTAAGTTATAACAGCATCAAATAATTTTGATGCATGAAGGGTATCTTTATGAACCCTATCTGGAGGTAAAAATGAATAAAACTACTGACCGTAACAGAAAGCTAGTAATAGCTGCTATGCTTGGTGCAATCACAGTTGTATTAAGTCTAACTCCCCTTGGACTTATTCCACTTGGAGTTATCAACGCGACAACTATGCATATACCTGTAATTATTGCAGCTATAGCTGAAGGCCCTATTGTGGGCGCACTTGTTGGACTTATATTTGGCGTGTCATCTCTCTTAAATGCAATTTTAAGAAACGCAAGTCCCGTTGCCTTTGTCTTCTACAATCCACTTATTTCAGTTGTGCCTAGAGTTTTAATTGGGATAACTTCTTATTACTCTTACACAGCAATGAAAAAGCTTGAAGACAAAAATTTGAGAAATCTTACAAAAGTTTTGTGGGGGCTTGTTTCAATATTCTTGGCATTCCTACTTTATAAGAATATTACTGGCGATGGCTCAACGCTTAACATAACCTTTGTAGTAATTCTTCTCATACTTTGTCTTGGCTTTTTAGTTTATTCCTTTAAGTCAAGCGAAAAAGACTTCCCTATTGCCATAGGTGCCTTTGTAGGTTCCATGACTAACACAATTTTAGTCCTTGGAGGAATTTATCTAATCTATGCAAAGAGATATGTAGAAGCCCTAAATATCCCAATGGAAAGTGCAAAGTCAGCAATCCTCGGTGTCTCTGTGACATCAGGCATACCTGAAGCAATACTTTCTGTTATTATCACTACTGCAGTTATAAAAGCTTTGAAAGCAAGGAAGGGTTAATATGTTACTTGCAATTGATATAAACAATAAAAATACCAATTTTGGCATATTTGAAGATGAAAGACTTGTCACGAAATTTTCTATAATGACTGACAAAAAGAGGTCCACTGAAGAAATTAAGCTAACTATTAAACTTATACTCATGGACAAAAAAATAGATTTATCTGACATATCCGACATCATACTTTCATCAGTTGTGCCTGAACTTAATTCAAGCTACGATATCATTTCAAAAGACATACTTGGCAAGGGTCCCATGGTTATTTCTGCTGGAGTGAAAACTGGTTTAAATATAAAATGTGAAAGTCCAAGAGAAGTTGGCACAGATAGAATAATAAGGGCAGTGGCAGCAACTCAAAGATACAGAGAAAATATAATAATAATTTCTGCATCATCAGTTACCACAATTGACTATATCAATGCAAAAAAAGAATTTATGGGAGGATTAATCCTTCCAGGCATTAGCCTTCTCCAAGATTCACTAGTTAGGGGTTCAGCAAAACTTCCCCTAGTTGAAATAAAAAAGCCAGAAGACATAATTGGCAAGAATACAGAAAAGGCAATTCAAAGAGGAATTTACTTCGGCTACAGAAAAGCTGTCCTTGGAATAGTTGATGAAATAATAAAGACCTATTCCCTCAATAAAAATAATACAAAAATTTTAACCACTGGTGCCATGGCAGGTCTTCTTGAAAATGAAATTTATGCCATGGAAGAAGATCAGGCACTGGGAATATTTGGCTTAAAAATAATTTATGACTTAAACAAAAATAAGGCTTCCTGATTGGAGCCTTATTTTTTATACTTTTCTAAATCTTCAATTTTTACGCTGTGAAATTTCACATCGAAGTCACTTAAATCTACAATCTTTTCCATTGTGTAGCGGAACTTATCAATGTCGCCAGTTATGTAGAAGTCAATACTTCTATTTGGCATTTCTTCTTCACTTAGGTCTAAAATATTTATGGCATCTAAGACAGTTTTGTAGGCTGGGTCAACCATTAAAACTCTTTTGCCCTGTCTCTTAAAGATTCTCTTAAAGGAGTCTTCCACAAGAGGATAGTGAGTGCAGCCAAGGATCATGGTGTCAAAATCATAGTCGCCAAACTCATCTAAATACTTCTTCACAATGGCGTCCATGTGGTCTTCCCCAAACTCTCCCCTCTCAATGGCAAGAGTTAAATCTGGGCAGTAAACTGATCTCAATTCAATAGAAGGGTCCATGTCTTTTAAGACCTTGTCGTAAATCCCGCTTTCAACGCAGGACTTTGTAGCAACTAGGGCAACTTTATTGTTGCTAGTCCTTTCAATTGCATTAAAACTTCCTGGCTCAACTACACCAATAATCGGATAAGAATATTTTGTCTTTGCTTCCCTTAGCCCATGACTAGTAGCTGTGTTGCAAGCAATGATGGAAAGGTCAACGCCTAGGTCCTTAAAGAATCCCATAGCTTCCAAGGTGTAATCTCTTATCTCTTCATCAGTCCTTGCACCATATGGCATCCTCAAAGTATCGCCAAAAAAAGCAAAGTTTTTATTTTTTATTTTATTTAAAGCAACTTTTAAAACAGAAAGTCCACCCACTCCGCTGTCATAAAAGCCAATCAAATTTTTTCCCATTAAATCACCAACTCTTTTATTATAATACTATATATGATGAAAAACAAAAAGAATAATAAAAAATTCAAAGATATATGAAAAAGATCTTCAAAAAATCTTCTAAATAATAATTTATGTAAAATTAAAACCAGCTAATAAAAAAATAAACCCATTAACAAAGTTAACAGGTTTTAGTGGTGCACCTTTACGGACTCGAACCGTAGGCCCACTGATTAAGAGTCAGTTGCTCTACCAACTGAGCTAAAGGTGCAAAATTTACAAACGCATTATTAAATTTTTACATTTTTTACAATGCCGATGCAACAGAAATAATTATAATTAAAAAAAACACTCTTGTCAAGTGCTTTTTTTTTTTAATTTCTAAACATTTTATAATCTGCTTGTTCTTCAAACATGATATATATATTTTCAATAGTTCTTTCACTAGCTTTTCTAGCTTCAGCTGGTTTCTTTTCTTCTATCAAATTATATACTTTTTGCAAATTGTTGTAATGTTTTTTGTAATTTTCTTTGTCTCTGAAAATAAAATTACCAAATCTGTAAAGCCTTTTGTTGATCATGTTCATGACTTCAACTAAAATATCGTTGTTGAGACAGGAAACAAGTGCCATATTCCATTCGATAATTAAATTTTGAGCCAATTCCTCATCCTTATTTTCAATTGCAAGCCTAAGCTCTTCATTTATATCTTGAAAATATTTAGTGTTCTCTCCAAGGCCCTTTTGTGCCAAGAGTTCAACAGCAAGAGGCTCCAAGGATTTCCTCACTATATAAAGATTCTTTGCCTCTTTGACGGAAATTTTGGAAACGATGAAGGACTTTCTTGGAAAACTAGTAACAAGCCCATCCTCTTCAAGTTTTTTTAAGGCTTCTCTCACTGGTGTCCTACTAACACCAAGATTAGAAGCGATTTCCATTTCAATTAACTTATCTCCCGGAAGTAATTTATTTTTTAAAATCTTTTCTTTTAAATCTCTGTAAACCAAATTGCTAAGAGACTTTTTATTGCTTCGAAGATCCAAAGCCCCACTCTCCTATTTACTAAAATGTTTTCCCTTATTATGGAATTATTTTTTCTTATTATACCATATAAAAGGTATTTTAAAATAAATTTCTTTTAATTATTTACAAAAAGTTTACTTAATATTTATTATGGGTATGTAATTAAAGTACACAAATTTATAACTTATCAATTTAGGAGGAAAAATGAATAAGAAAATTTTAATTACAACACTTGGACTCGGACTTGCACTGACACTTTCTGCTTGTGGACAAAAAACTGAAAAAGCAGAGCCAGCAAATTCTGAAGTGAAAGTTGAAGAAAATGTTAATAAAAATGCAAACAAAAACATGGCTGATGCTGAGACAAAGGAAGAAAGTGCAAACAAAAACATGGCTGATGCTGAGACAAAGGAAGAAACTGCAGTAAATAAGGGTGCAGTTGCAAATTTAGACAGAGGAATTGCCTTTGACGGATTTAAAAAACTTCACCCTGATGCAAAAGTTGAATCTTTCCAACTTGAAGTTGAAAATGGAAAATCCTACTACAAGGTTGATGGCTATGATGCCAAAAACGAATACGAAGTTACAGTTGACGCAGTAACTGGTGACATTGTTAAAGACGAGTTTGAAGCAGAAGACACTTCAGCTAAGACAGCAGACATCCAATTAGAAATGATTGAAGCAGTTGATAAATTTATGGACCAAGCCTTAAAGGACGCTGGTCAAGGCTTTGAAGCTGGCGAATACGAAGTTGAATTCGACAATGGTGTGTATGTAGTTAGCGTTGAAGTTGTCAATGGAAATAAAGACATAACTTACGAATACGACTTTGAAACAGGTAAACTTATAGAAAAAGACATGTAATAAAGTCAACAAAATAATTTTAAGTAATTAATGAAGAAAGAGGGTCTTCCCTCTTTTTTTGTGTAAGTTTTTCTAAAAATTTAAATATTCTATATCTTATAAATATACCCTCTACAAAAAAGTAGAGGGTAGAATTTTTTATTTTAACTTTTTATATCTCTGTAAGGCATCTTTATAGGCAGAAATTATTGCCTTTGTGGAAGAAGCATTATATCTCTTCAAAATTTCTTCTGTTATTAAATCTTCATCAGAAATATTTTTGCCCTCAAAAATTTTTCTTATAAAGCCACGAGTAAGTTCAAGTGTTGCATTGCTATCCATATTAATAATTTCGCCATTTTCTTCAATTTCGAATGCCAAATAAAAAACTCCATAGATTTTTGTAATAGCATTGTCTGAGTTTGTCCTTGCCTCTCCAGTGAGATATAAAGTGTTTTTCATCTTATTCTCCAATATTTTTATAAATTTCAAGAGAGATTTTGCCTATAATTTCTTTAGCTGCCACATTTGACTCGGCGCCACTTACTAAAACTACTAAAATGTAGTTTTTTGCTTCTGTAAAAAATATTCCGCCATCATTTTCCAAATTGTCTAGGTCGCCACTCTTACTTGCAATTTTTAAATCTTCTGGTAAATATCTTTGCAGCCTGTCCCTTTCCTGTTGTCTCAAGAGAATATCAATGGCAAGACTTGACATTTCTTCGCTTAAAAAAGATTTTTCATAAATCATTTTTAAAATGCTGGCAACATCTTCTGAAGAAGTGTAGTTGTCATGTCCCTTTTCTTTGGCGCCTACATCCATCATCTTTCTCTCAAGAGAAGTTTCTAAAAGTTTAAGCTCTCTTCCTAGTTTATTTACATCATCCATGCCAACTTTATCAATTAAGATATTTGTGGCGAAGTTGTCGCTTATTATTATCATAAGAGTCAGAAGCTCTCTGATAGAAAATAAGTGTTCACAAGAAAGCTCCTTTAACACTCCTGAACCATCAACCTTGTTCTCGTCTTCAAGTTTTATTTTTTCATTAAGATTAATTTCTCCTAATTCAACTTTTTTAAAAATAGTGAGCATTATTAGAAGCTTTATCATGCTTGCTGATGGAGATTTTTTATTTCCATTTATAGAAAATTTTTCGCCCTCATCTAAATCGCAAAAAGTGACAGATATTGACCCTGGACTTTCATCTACAATATTTTTTATGGCATCTCTCAATTTATTATAGTTTATCATATCAACACTTTCTTTTCTATGTCTCTCAACTCAATAGCTTTAAAATTTGTCCCATTCCTATTCCAAAGAAGTTACCAACTGCTGCTCCAAGTACTCCCATTAAAACTCCTATGCCTGCGTAAGATGCGTCATAGGCTGAGGCTACTATTGGCGCTGATGCTGATCCACCAATGTTAGCAAGAGATGCTGTGGATACCATGCAAAGATCCCAGTGGAATATTTTTGAAAATACAAACATCAATATTACGTGAATTGCTAGTATAAAGATTCCATACACTACCCACATTGGTGCTGAGATTAGGTCTACTACTGATGCTGTTGATGCTAGTAGTGATACAACGGCGTATAGATAAACATTGGATAATTCTTCTACTGCTGGTAGTTTTCCTATTGGTGATAGGGCACAGATTAGTCCTAGTATTGTTACGAATAAGGTTGTTATTGTTCCTTTGTCAAATACTGCTAAGCCTGCGTTTGTTAAGGCTTCAGATAGTTTTGCTCCCACTAGTTGTGATAGGGCTGATACTATTAGTGATAGTCCTATTAGGAAAATCCAATCTGCTGAGTCTGCAGTTTTTTTGCCCTTTGCTACTTCTTCTGCTGCTGCATCGGCTACTGCTTGTAGTTTTGATGTGTCTGCTTTTGTTGCCTTGTTCCATCTTGGTGCATATCTTACGGCTAATAGTAGCAAGGCTATCCAAAGTGAATAACATACTGTGTCAAGGGCCAATGCACATGAGTAGGCTCCTGCGTCTACTGGTAGGGCTGCTTGCATTGCTGCCATGTTTGCTGATCCTCCTACCCATGATGCGTATAAGGCTGCTACTGCTGCCCATGTGTCTGTTCCCAAGGCACCTTTAAATATTGGATATCCTATTAGAAATCCTATGAATAGTGTAAATGAACATCCTAAGAAGATCGCTACCATTCTTCCGCCAAGTTTTGCAAGTTTTCTAAAGTCACAACGCAATAGCATTACGAAAATCATTGCATAGAGCAAATTATTTTTTAGGACTGAATATGCATTGGAACATTCTTCTGATGCGAAAAGCCCCATTGTACAGAAGATCATGTTTAATACATAGATAAATACTAGTGGTGGCACTACGTTAAATATTTTCCATTTTGTGTATTTTTCTAAGGCAAGAAGTGCTCCTGCTATAAACATTAAAAATGCTATATAAGTAAATCCATTTGTTATTACCATAATTTTCTCCTTTCATTTTTTATTTTATATAGTTATTGCTTTTAGCTTTTTATAGATCTAGATATTTTATTCCCGCTACTGTTTTTATTCCTAGTCCTATGTCATCTGATACTGTGACGTCTTTTTCTTTAAAGACTGCTCCACCTTCTATTGGGTCTTCTAGGCAAAGGACTGGTCCGTCTAAGTCTACCTTTGTTATTATCTGCTTTGCACAAGCTAGATGTACTGCTGCGTTTACTGATATCTTTGCTTCAAGCATGCAACCTATCATGCATTCTACTCCACATAGTTCTGCCATGCTAACTATTTTTAGTGCGTTATAAAGTCCTCCGCACTTCATTAGTTTTATGTTAATTAAGTCTGCTGCTTTCATGTTTAGTATTGTCATGGCATCTTCTGGTGAAAATACGCTTTCGTCTGCCAAGACTGGTACTATTGAGTGGTCTGTTACATATTTTAGTCCTTGGTAGTCATGTGCCTTTACTGGCTGTTCTACTAATTCTATGTCAAGTTGTTTTTCTTGCATTGAGTCTAAGATCCTAACTGCTTCTTTAGGTGACCATGCTTGGTTGGCATCTATTCTTATCCTCACATCTTTTCCTACAGCATTTCTTATTGCTTCAAGTCTTTTTACATCAAGGCTTGTGTCTATTCCTACTTTGACTTTTAGGGTGTCATATTTTCTTTTTACTGCATCTATGGCATCTCTTGCCATTTCTTCTGGGTCATTTACTGAAATTGTAATGTCTGTGGTTATTTGTTTCCTTGAGCCTCCCATTAGTTTGTAGACAGGAATCTTGTGAAGCTGCCCGTATAAATCCCAAAGTGCCATGTCGCAAGCTGCTTTTGCACTTGTGTTTTTTACTATGCAAGCATTTAAGTCCTTCATCAAGTCTTCAAAATCGTCTACATCTCTTCCCACTATTGTCTTTATTATGTGGTCTTTAAAGGCACCAATTATTGAACCTTGAGTTTCTCCTGTTATCGCTCCTGTTGGTGGCGCTTCACCATATCCCACATGACCTGTATCTGTATGTATCTCCACTATTATATCTTCTACACTATTTACTGACCTTAAGGCTGTCTTAAAAGGCACTCTTAGTGGCACAGATATTATCCCCAACTTCACTTCTGTTATTTTCATTTTTTACCTCCTTTAACTTTTTCATCTTAGAGCCATAAATAAATATAAGTCCAAATAAATAAAAAAGCCCAGCAAAATAAAGCTTACTTTATTCACTGGGTCTCAAATCACGTTTTGATCTACTGTAATAGCTCATGCAAAATGAAGCAGTTAATATTTATTTGTGAAAACATTTTATAATATCGAGCACTTTTTGTCAATAAGTTATCACAATAAAGTCAAAAACTCACTAACTTTACAGAAGAATTTTTTTCTAAAAATATAAAAAATTTTGTCCATAAAAAACTCTGGCAGACTTTAAGTACTACCAGAGTTAATTATTTTATTCAAAATTCAATTAAATATTATTCAAATTTTCCGTGACAGTTTTTATATTTTTTTCCACTTCCGCATGGACATGGATCATTTCTTCCAACCTTTTTTTCTTTTCTCACATAAGGTTTTTTCTTTCCGTCATCGGGATTTACTGTTTCTACTTCTTTTGCGACTCTAACTCTCTTTACTCTTTCAGGATTGATTACATGGTAAAGCATCTTTACTGTGTCTTCTTTGATTGATTCGTTCATTTCTTCGAACATATCAAAGCCTTCTTCTGCGTAAGCTCTTACTGGGTCAGTTTGTCCCACTGCACGAAGTCCAATTCCCTTTCTAAGTTGATCCATGGCGTCAATGTGGTCCATCCACTTTTGGTCAACATTTTGAAGTAAAGCAACTCTTTCGATTTCTCTGAATTTTTCGTCGCCAAAGTCTTCTTCTTTTTCCTTATATTTTTCGTCAGCAAGTTCTATAAAATATGCTTTTAATGAATCAACTGTTGGATTTTCAAGTCCCTTTAAGAAATCTTCTGAGAAGTCAAAAGTATTTATTCCAAAGCTTCTAATTGATTCAAAGTCTAAATAGTTTTGGTTGTTGTCATCAAGCTTGTTGTAGAAGTCTATAGTCTTGTCGATTACATCATTTCTCATTGCTGTAATGTCATCTTTTAGGTTTTCACCTTCAAGTACTCTTCTTCTTTCAGCATAGATTACTTCTCTTTGTTTATTCATAACATCGTCATATTTTAGGACATTCTTACGAATACTAAAGTTGTTGCCTTCTACTTTTCTTTGAGCTGATTCTATTAGTCTTGTCAAAATTTTTGCTTCAACTGGTTCGTCTTCTGGTGAATCAATTTTTTCCATTGTTTCTTTAAATCTGTCGCCAGCAAATAGTCTAATTAAATCGTCATCTGCTGATATATAAAATCTTGAGAAACCTGGGTCTCCTTGACGACCTGAACGACCACGCAATTGGTTGTCAATACGCCTTGACTCATGTCTTTCTGTACCAATTATTCTAAGTCCGCCTACTTTTTTAACTTCTTCAGCTTCCTTGTCAGTTTCTTCTTTGAATTTTTTAACAAGAGCTTGATAATCTTCCCTTGCCTTTATTATTTCTGGGTCCTCTGTCTTAAAGTATGAGTCTGCATATTCCAGCATTTCATCTTCCATGCCTTGCTTTTTAAGTTCTTTCTTTGCAAGGTATTCTGGGTTACCACCAAGTACAATATCGGTACCACGACCAGCCATGTTAGTGGCAATAGTTACTTGACCGAAACGACCAGCTTGGGCAACTATTTCAGATTCTTGTTCGTGCTTTTTGGCGTTCAAGACATTGTGCTTAATTCCTGCACGCTTCAAATATTTTGAAAGTGTTTCTGACTTGTCAATGGAAATTGTACCAACTAGGACTGGTTGTCCCTTTTCATGTGCTTCAGCTATTTCTCTTGTTACAGCCTTAAATTTTGCATCTTCATTGATGTAGATGTGGTCGTTGTCGTCTTCTCTTATTACAGGTTTGTTTGTAGGGATTTCAACAACGTCAATGTTATAGATGTCTCTAAATTCGCCTTCTTCTGTCATGGCAGTACCTGTCATACCAGAAAGTTTGTCGTACATTCTAAAGTAGTTTTGGAAGGTAATTGTAGCAAGAGTTTTTGATTCAGCTCTTACTTCTAGTCCTTCTTTAGCTTCAATAGCTTGGTGAAGTCCTTCAGAGTATCTTCTACCATACATTAGACGACCTGTAAATTCATCAACTATAATAATTTCGCCATCTTTAATAACATAGTCAATATCCTTGTGCATTGTTCCAGCAGCCTTTAGGGCTTGGTTAATGTGGTGAGATAATTCCATGTTTGATGCGTCTGATAAGTTTTCTATGCCAAAATATTTTTCAGCCTTTTCAATACCCTTATCAGTAAGTGTTGCTGTCTTATCCTTTTCATTTATTACATAATCAACAGTTTCTTCTTCAAATTCTCTGTTAAATCTTTCAAGGTCAATTTCGTCTTGGCTCTTGATTCTGTGAGAAAGAGTATTTACAAAGTCTCTTGCTCTAACGTATAAGTCAACTGATTCATCGCCTTGACCAGAAATAATAAGAGGTGTTCTCGCTTCATCAATTAAAATTGAGTCAACTTCGTCGACAATACAGAAGTGAAGTCCTCTTTGTACCATTTCTTCCTTGTAGATAACCATGTTATCTCTTAGGTAGTCGAAGCCAAATTCATTATTTGTTCCATAAGTGATGTCAGAATTGTAGGCAGCCTTTCTTTCATCTTGGTCCATGTCATGGATAATACATCCAACGCTAAGTCCCAAGAATTCATAAACCTTTCCCATCCAGTCCCTATCACGGCTTGCCAAATAATCGTTGACTGTAACAATATGTGTGCCCTTGCCTTCAAGAGCATTTAAGTAAGCTGGAAGTGTAGCAACAAGTGTCTTACCTTCACCAGTTTTCATTTCAGCAATTCTACCTTGGTGAAGAATAATACCACCGATTACTTGAACTCTAAAGTGCTTCATACCAAGCACTCTCCATGCAGCTTCTCTTACAACAGCAAAAGCTTCTGGAAGTATATCGTCTGTAGTTTCACCATTATTAAGTCTATTCTTAAATTCTTCTGTTTTTTCTTTTAGTTCAGCATCTGAAAGCTTTTCCATTTCGCCTTCAAGGCTCATAACTTTATTTACAAGGGGCTCGATTTTTTTTAGTTCCCTTTCACTGTAGGTACCAAAAATCTTTTCCATTAAACCCATTTTACCACTCCTTTTACCTGACGTTACATTCTATCATTAAATGGCATAATTTACAATAAAAACAAATTAATCTTTACCTCTATAAATTATATTGTTAGAAATATTTAATGTCAATATAATTAGCTTAAATACTTAATTTAAATTGAATTTAAAGCTTACTTAGCTATACAAAATAAAAATTTTATTATAAAATGTAGTTAATGACGAGGAGGTTAATATGATATTAGTAGTTGACTTTGGCGGCCAATACAATCAGTTAATAGCAAGAAGAATAAGAGATCTTAACATCTATTGCGAAGTTGTACCATACAACAAGGCCTTAAAAGAATTAGAAAATAGAAATAATGTAGAAGGAATAATATTTACAGGTGGACCAAATTCAGTCTATGAAGAAAGTGCACCAAAAATCGAAAAAGAAATTTTCGACAAAAATATACCAATCCTTGGACTTTGCTACGGCATGCAAATCATGGCTCACGAGCTTGGTGGAGAGGTAGTAAACGCACCAAAGGAAAGAGAATTTGGAAAGACAGAAATAAAAACAGAAGCAGCAGAAATATTTAAAAACCTATCAGAAAAAGAAACAGTTTGGATGAGTCATGTAGATAGAGTAGAAAAAGTGCCAGAAGGCTTTGAAGTAATAGCTCATAGCAAAAACTGCCCTGTAGCAGCCATGGCAAATGAAGAGAAAAAACTTTACGCCCTACAATTTCACCCAGAAGTAAACCATTCAGTTCACGGCAAAGAAATGTTAGAAAACTTTGCAGTAAATATTTGTGGTGCAAAAAAAGACTGGACTATGGAAAATTATGCCAAGAAGGCAATAAAAGAAATAAGAGAAAAAGTTGGAGACGGAAAAGTCCTTCTTGCACTATCAGGTGGAGTTGACTCATCAGTAACAGCAGCCCTTTTATCAAAAGCAGTGGGCGATCACTTAACTTGCATCTTTGTAGACCATGGACTAATGAGAAAAAATGAAGGCGACGAAGTAGAAGAAGCCTTTAAAGATTCAGGCATGCACTTCATAAGAGTTGACGCAGAAAAAAGATTTTTAGAAAAACTTTCTGGCGTGACAGACCCAGAAAGAAAGAGAAAAATAATTGGCGAAGAATTTATAAGAGTCTTTGAAGAAGAAGGACAAAAAATAAAAGCAGTGGACTTCTTGGCACAAGGAACAATTTATCCTGACGTAATCGAATCAGGACTAGGCGACTCAGCAGTAATAAAATCTCACCACAATGTAGGTGGACTACCTGACTTTGTAGACTTCAAAGAAATAATTGAGCCACTAAGAATGTTATTTAAAGACGAAGTTCGTGACCTTGGACGAGAACTTGGCCTTGCAGACTATTTAGTAGATAGACAACCCTTCCCTGGACCAGGACTTGCCATAAGAGTAATGGGCGAAATCACAAAAGAAAAACTAGACATACTTCGTGACGCAGACAAAATCTTTAGAGACGAATTAGAAGCCGCAAAACTAGAAGACATAAACCAATACTTTGCAGTCCTAACAAATAACAGGTCAGTTGGCGTAATGGGCGACTTCAGAACCTACGACTATACCCTTGCCCTTCGTGCAGTGTCAACAACAGACTTTATGACAGCAGACTTCACAAGAATCCCATGGGAAATCTTGGACAGAGTTTCCAATAGAATAGTAAACGAAGTAGACCACATAAATAGAATAGTATATGACATAACATCCAAACCCCCAGCTACCATTGAATGGGAGTAGTAGCAAAAAATAGCGCAGAGCGCGGAGAGCAGTGAAACTGCGATTTTCGGTAGTAGCAAAATTTTCTAAAATGGCTTAATTACAAGCTATAAAGAGAATGAAAAATGGCTACTGGTACTCATATGGTACTGGAAGTAAAAAAGAATAATTAAAATAATAGTTCCAAGTGGTTTACATGAGGACAAAAAATTAGATCATAACTTAAGTGTTATGGTCTTTTTTATTTGATAGATTGTACAATTAAACGCGACAATAAAATGTCGGTTTGAATTCTAGTATTGTCGCAAATATGATATAATAATTATAATTGAGGAGGACTGCAATGAGCCGATATATTGAATCAGAAACAATTGAATTAAAAGAAAAATACACAGATACGATTACAAAGGAAATAGTATCCTTCCTTAATGGTGCAGGAGGATCAATTATTATCGGAGTAAAAGATGATGGTGTTGTAGTTGGTGTTGACAAAGTTGATGAAATTCTTAGAAAAATATCTGATATTATAACAACTAAAATAGAACCGAACCCACAAGACGAAATCAGTTCAGAACTAAAATTTGATGAAGGAAAAACTCTAGTAGTAATTAACATAAATAAAGGGCATCATCATATTTATTGTCAAAAGAAATATGGATTCTCTTCTACTGGTTGCACAATACGAATTGGAACAACCTGTAAAGAGATGACACCTGAACAGATAAAAATTCGATATGAGAAAAAATTTATAGATAATGAATACATGCTTAAGAAAAAATCAAATTCATCAAATTTATCGTTTAGGGAACTTAAGATATATTACTCAGAAAAAAATTATCATTTGGAAGATAAATCTTTTGAAACAAATTTAAATTTAAGGAATGAAGCCGGAGAATATAATTTATTAGCAGAACTATTATCCGATAAAAATAATATTCCATTTATTTTTGTGAAATTTCAAGGAACAAATAAAGCTTCTATATCTGAAAGAAGCGACTATGGTTATGGATGCATATTAACTACTTATGAAAAAATAAAAAACAGATTGCAGGCTGAAAATATATGTATTTCTGATACGACAGTAAGACCAAGAAAAGACACCTATTTATTTGATTTTGACTGTGTAAATGAAGCAATTTTAAATGCTTTAGTTCATAACGATTGGACAATCACTGAACCACAGATTTCAATGTTTAATGATAGACTCGATATATTATCACATGGCGGACTTCCAAGTGGAATGACAAAAGAGCAATTTTTTGATGGAATAAGTAAGCCGAGAAACGCAACATTGATGAGGATATTTCTAAATATGGGACTAACTGAACACACCGGACATGGAATTCCAACCATTGTAGAAAAATATGGGAAGGACGTTTTTGAAATTGAAAGCAACTATATTAGATGCACTATTCCTTTTGAGCAAGAAGTAATTGCTCAAATAGACAATAAAAATGTCGGTTTGAATGTCGGTTTGAATGTCGGTTTGAACAAGACTGAAAAGAGAGTGATAGAACTTTTGATAGAAAATCCAAACTTAACATCAATTGAACTTTCGGAAAAAATAGGCGTAACAAAGAGAACTATCGAAAGAGCATTTAAATCTTTGCAAGAAAAGAAAATGATAGAAAGAATTGGATCAAAGAGGGATGGCAGTTGGATTGTAGTCAGGTAAATAGAATATATTTCTAAATTAAAGTTTATAATAATAATTTGTTTTAGTATATTAAATATTTTACTTTGGAGATAATATTGCCAAGCTCTATATTTATTTGAATATCGAGATTTTTGAATTACTATTTACTTAAAAATAAAATTCCTAATATAAGTTAAGGATTTCATTATGTATATATTACTTTTAATTAAATATAAAATACAGATAAATTTATTATTTAAGAGATTTTTCTAAAGATGTTTAAATTTTATTATTAGAAAAAGTAATAATTAAGATTAGATTAAAAATAAGGCAAGAAAGAATTAAATTATTAAATCATTCTAAATAGAAACATTTTCTATAAATTGATTACTGGAAGGATACTTAATAAAGAATAATTGTGGAAGTTATAAGATAAATATATTAAATGTATAATAAAGAGGTTGCTAAAATTATGGGATATTCAGCGAAAACAAAACCAGGTATGGCGGATCCTTATTGGTATGAATGGTCTGTGGGTCAGAAATATATCGTAGAAATGCTCAATCCAGATAGCCATATTCAATACGTTGAACTTCAGGCAGATGTTCAATTGGGTTTAGATGATGTAGTGATTACATATGATAATGGCAAAACTAAATTTATCCAAGTAAAGCATACTAGAGTTGATGATACGATAACTTTTGGAGACATTGTTTCTACTGGCAAACTTAAAAATGATATTAATTCTAAATGCTCATTATTAGGAGAACTAGCAAGGTCTTGGAACTTGGAAAAAAGCTTACATACAGATTCGGAAGTATATATTTTTACAAATAAAAAAGCAGGAAATAGAGCTTCATTGGCTGAAAAAGGAAAAATTAATAGGCCACCATTGAATATTTTTTTGGAAGAATTACAAGACAAAGTAAGTAAAGCTGAGAGCTTTTCAGATATAGTTTTTTCTGATAATAAGGAAGCTTGGGAAGAATGGTGTAGTGAACTTGAATATATTGAAAAGGATGAAGACAAGCTTACTTTTTTGAAAAATCTACATGTGAAAACAGATCAGGAAAGTTTGGAGGATTTAGGAAATTCAATAAAAAATAAATTGCAGAGATATCTTTCAGTTTCTGAGGAAGTGTCAGATATTTTGCTTGGAAAGCTTGACCATGCTTTGAGAGATTGGACTACATCTAAGCGAAACAGCTCAAAAATAACTATAGAGAAATTATACTCAGCGTTATCTATAGAAGAAGAAGTTATAATTTATAATCATGATCTAATACCAGTTAATCCTTTTTTTGATAGCAGATATGAATTTATATATAATATTGAAATAGATAATATATATGGATATGAAAAAGTTCTTTATTTATCGGGAGTACCAGGAACAGGAAAAACCAATATTATTAGTAAACTTTCCTGTAAAAAAGATAGTTTAGTTGACATTCGTTATTATGCATATGAGCCGATTGATCCCAATAAAGAATATTTACCATCTGACGTTTCTGAAAGAGTAAAAAAAGGGGTATTTTGGGATACATTATTAAACCAATTAAGAAAATTGTTAGCGGGTAATTTATATAAATATAAAGTACCTGTTTCAAATAGTTTTTTAAAATTGGAAGAAAAGAAAAACGAGTTTTTCAGAATTGCCTCTGAATTTGCAAAGGATAGAAATAGGATATTCGTACTTGCGATAGATGGATTAGACCATGCTGCTAGATCTGGTGTAATAGATGAAACATTTTTACCAACATTACCTAATCCAGAATATATTCCAGATAACGTAAAGATTATTATTGCAGGTCAGCCAAAGGAAGACTATAGAAATTATCCGTATTGGTTATACCAAAATCCTCAAAATGTTAAAGAATATGTAGTCCCAAATATTCAACCAAGTGATATTGAAAAGCTTGTTAATGAAAGATGTAATCATTATAATTCAAACAATAAAAAAAACGTATCTAATATAATTTCTAAGTATGCAGGTGGTAATACGTTGGCTGCTATTTTTGCTGTGCACGAGGCGATGAACTGCTCTGATCCGTTGATACTGGAAGAAAGACTTAAGTATAGAAAATTAAGTGGAAATATTCAAGAATATTATAGAACAATATGGGAAGATACAAAAAAGGAAATGCAGATACCTTTTGTTGATTATAAAATGGCTGGGGTATTTGCTTTCTTTAATGAACCTATTAGCGCAAAAAAACTTAGCTCGATTTTTAAAGATGAAGGAATTAGCTATTCTTCATGGAATAATATTCTCAAAGCATTGAGTCCGCTTTTGATAGAAAAAAATAATACATATACTATTCTTCATAATGATATCCGCATTTATTTATCAGGAATTATTGGTATAGATAAAGATCATGTAAGAGAGGTTTATTCGAAGCTTGTAGATTATTATTTTTCTCAAGAAGAAAAGACTATTGGGTTTTACAGAGATGTTATTAGATTTTTAATAGCGTCAGGTAGGACAGAGGAATTTTCAATTATTTATAATCCTGAATATGTAATGAGCGCATATGTTAATGGAATTGATCTGACAGAATTGAATCATATTACGGATGAATTAATGCGTTATGTAATCAACGAAGATTCTCTAGATTGGAATAAATTAAGGAGTGTGACTCTTGGATATTTAACTATTGAACAAATTCGAAAAAGTTTGTACGAGATAGAAGATATCTCTTTTCGTAAAAGCATAAGGGCTATGAACGTTCATAAATATGAATGTTATATTACATCGGTAGATAAATGGACATCCAAAATTATATTAGATGTACTTCAATTGATTAATGATTTATATGAAAACGGCGAAGAATATCGTGGAATAACTCTATTTTTGAATTGGTTTAATCATGTTAATTTTTCGGAAATTCAAAAAATAATAAATGATGGAAACAAAGATCTTCGAGGGAGTGATGGTAGAAATATATCTGAATTACTAAGTAAAGCTTGTGTTAATACAGAACATTTTGAAATTCTAGATGGTATTTCTGAACTTGAAGCTGACAATTTTCTAATAAATACCGTTGAACATGTTATAGGTGAAATTATTGAAAATCTTCACGCAGAAAAGTTAGAAAAGGCATTCGATTCTCTTGATTTGATTTTAATAGATCCTCTTGTAGTTGGAATAAAAAAACTAATTGAGCAAAATCGTTATGAGGATCTGAAAATTTTAAAAAAGTCGATTCAAAAACGAAAAATCTCTAACTCCATGAGTATGATGATATTCTATTTTTTAAAAATTGTGACAGGAGATGTTGATTGGAACGATAATAAAGATGGTGTTGTTTGGGATGAAATTGAATCAGTAGAGATGCCGGATGATAATATTGAAAACTTAATGACCTACTACACTATTTATGCTATTGTAGCATCATATTTACAAAATAAAACTCGCTCAACGATTGCTCAAGAAATCACTAATAAATATATTGAAGCTCATAATCACATGAAACCAGATTATTTTTTGTTATATTTTAATGCTGCTGCGTATTTGGGAAAATGGCTTAAAGAGAAAAATAATAAAAGACAGTTAAATGAACCAGTTAATGATCTTAAACTTATCATAAGTAATTTATATTGTAAAAATTGGAGTATTAATGAAATTGATTTTGAAACACCTTATCTTCGAGCATATCTTCTGAATGCATATATAATTCTTTTAGAAGACGAGAGTATTCAAATTCAAAATATTATAAAAAATTCTTTAGAAAAAGTCTTCGTGGATAATCCTGTGAATCAATTATTTGCTCCTGGCATGCTATATTATAGAAACGATTTTAAAAGAATGCAACTATGGATTGATGAATGGTTAGCTGATAATGGAAGAGTTTGGTCAGAACCTATTGGTTATAGGAACAGAATAGTAAATAAATTTTTAGAAGCGAAAGAAAAATATGATAAATACAATAATCTTAATCTTAGAGGTGCTGTGGATAAAATTAGATGGTCTGTTATCGGATTTGCATCACATAAGGAATACTGTGTAGACTATTTGTTGAACTGGTATACCAATCTCGTTGATAGATTTCCTGAATATATTTGTAATTATGCTGAAATTGTTAAAAATATTTCTGATAAAATTGAGATACTTGGAGATAATAGGATAGAATATGCACTAAATACTAAAATCTATTCTGATTTGGGTAGCGAAGGAACTTTTCGTATTCAAAATATGTTGAAAAATAGAAGAGTATTTTCTCAATGTATTTCTAATCCATCATATATAATTGATATGTTGATTGGTTACCTTAAAGATAGAAAAATTGATAAAGAACAACTTTTAATAATTTGGTCTGTAGGAATAGGATTATTAGATTGGCGAAATGAAGTTGATCATGATTCTATTTCTTCATTGCAAAATTCAATTGAAATATGTTCGACAAAAAATGGAATCATTGATATCAAAAAGGATTTGTCAAAACTTGGACCTGCATATATTGATTTGTTTTCAGATCCAGTAAAACATATTATACCAGATAGATGGTGTGATAATGAAAATAGTGTTAAAGAATTTGAAAATGCAGAAGAGATATTGACATCATATATTACAAAAAGTGATGAAAATTTACCAGAATATTCTAATGTTATTAAGGCGATAAAGTTTCTTTATACTGATAATAAGTTAACTGAAACTCAAATTAATAGAGTGCTTGCTGTTGAGCTAAGCAAAGACAATTATGGCATTAATCAAAATAGTGTCTTAGAATTTATATTTGGTATTGCAAAAGATAATGATATAGATGATTTCTTAAGACAATACATTAGAAAGGCTATTGATAATAATAGATTCTATCCATATTTAGATCTGCCATATATTATTGGTTGGAGGCTTAAACATAAGGAAGGATATTATATTGTTGACTCTTTAGAAGCGTTAATTTCTACATTCAATTGTTGGATTACAGCATCAAATCATATAGAAGGACCCGAATTAGAAGATGGATATGATTATTCTAGATATACCAATTTTGAAAAAGAAGATATGCTTACTAATTTGTTTAAGATTCTTATGTTATTGATTACATCTGATGATGCCGATGCTGCGAGAGTTGCAATTGGAGGAATAACAGCATTTTTGAGAGTTAATATTAGTTATATTCATAAAATAGAAGAATATTGGCATAGATTACATTATCAAGCGAAAGAATGGTTCATTATGGTGTATGAATTCGTATATGAATTGTGCCCAGAACATAGAGAAAAGATTTATGGATATTTAGTTATTCACTCGAAAGATGATGATTTTAATGTAGCACTATACTCAAAGCTACTCTGTGAGAATATTAATCCTAACTATTCAAAAGAATATTGTGTAGAAAAAAAAGACTACTTTTCATCTATCCCAAATAATGGAAAAAAACTATTAATAAGAACGCCTAGAAATAGCCATTGGATTAATGGAAGCAATTGTGTGTTGGAGCAAATATCGTTAATGAAAGAGCGTTTATTAATTGATTTTACGGATTTAGAAAGACGTACGGCTGATTATTTTGATAATGTAGAAGTTCAGAGTTTGTTGCCACTTTTTAGAAGAAAAAATGGAGGATGTAGAGTTGTATGTGATAAAGTGAATTTAGCTTTTTTTCGTGTATTATATAAGGATTGGTACTACGGGAGGTGGAAAGGTATGGATGCTGAATTGGCTAGAATTCTACTTTCTGCGTCGGAACCATTTACTTTGTTACTTTCACCTTATAGGTGGAAATGGAATGAGTGTAAGTTATTTGACAATCCTGATAATATGATTTCTTTATCAAGAACAGAAAGAAATTCTAGAATAGAACAAGTATTTAATACGGGAATAAATTCTGATTATATTGTATTAGCAGGTGCTATTGAGGACTATACATATAAAAAGCAAATTTTTGGTTATATTTTAGGATATTTAGATGTGCCAGAAATAAATGAACAACAGGTGATTCAAGCAGTTGAAAGAAATGCGCGTTTATTTTTAAAGAAGAGAAGAGACTATATTGAATATCAAAGCCCAAATGTAACAATGCATCAGAATGGAATTGAGAGTTTTAAGCAAAGTAACATTATGTGTGGATTTAGTAAATTCATACTTTCGGCATTAGGATGGAAAACAAGATTTGGGTTACAAGGCTTAGAAATAGTTAATTTAAATGATGAAATAGTAGGAAAACTAGAGTGTTTTTATGGATTTAAAACGGATATAACTAATAGATACTCTTCAAATCAACCTTATTTACAGAGGTGGATAGTAAAAAGAAAAAAATTGAATGAAGCTCTTGAAGAATCTAAATGTCCATTTCAGGTAAGAACAATAATTGGCTCTTTGGTGACTAGCTTAGAAGAATTATGAATGATAAACAAAATTTTATAAATTAGTTTAATTATATGCTCTAATGAAAATGTAAAATAAATGTTGGAGTGGAGTTGAAAATAAGGTAGTGTGAAAAGTTTTGTGTATCAGTCCTCCTGATAGGATGTGGCCGATATTTTTTATTGAAAAATATCTTAAAACTAAATATATACAAAAATCCACTTTTATGAATCTTTGTAAGCTAATTTTGGCACAAGAAAATTAAAAGGTCAAGATTTATCTTGAAAGCTACCTTTTCTGCCTAATTGCTTTTTTAAAATTTGAGAATTTTTGTCAAGGGTTGGTCGTAAGACCAAGGCGTAGCCTTTACCCTTGACGGGAATTCTCAAATTTTTTATTATTTTTGTGACAGAAAATTAGATTCTGCCTTCAAAGTATATTGTTAGCTGAGATAATATTTGATCCCATCCACGGATTCTTGGCGTCCACTTGCTTGATGCATCTACCATTGCAAGGTATAAGCTTTTTTGTAGTGCATAGTCATTTGGAAATATAGCCTTGTTTTTTGTAACTTTTCTTAGTTGCCTAGCCTATTAAAGTTTTCCATAGCATTTGTTGTGTATATTAGTTTTCGGATACCTTCTGGGTATTTGAAATATGCGGATAGTTCTGCCCGGTTGTTCCTCCATGAGCTTACACACATTGGATATTTTTTGATTCATTTTTCTTCAATGCTATCTAAATTAGTTAGGGCAAGTTCTTCTGTTGGTGCTTTGTAGACTGTTTTTAAGTCTTTCATTAATTCTTTTATGTCTTTCATTAATTCTTTTATGTCTTTATATGATACATATTTTATTGAATTTCTTATTTGGTGTATTATGCATTTTTGCTTGTGCCCTTTGGGTGTATTTCTGATTTTAGTTAGACTGCTTCTATTGCTTGACTAAATCCTGGTAGGTTATCTGTTGAGAATATGAGTACATCTTCTAGTCCTCTTTCTTTTAATTGATTTAAGACTAAAAGCCAGTATTTGCTTGATTCATTTTCGCCGACCCAGTGTCTGCCCTTTGGGTACATTCCTAGTATTTCTTTAAATCCTTCTAAATTGTATCCTAAGGCTACATAGACTGCTTTTTTTACTACTATATTGTTTTCTCTTACATGGTAGTGAATAGCATCTAAGAATACCATGGGGTATAGTCGTTCTAGTGGTCTGTTTTGCCATTCTTCTATGGTTGGTAGTATTTTATTTGTTATTTTACTTACCATTGATTCTGATATGCCGAAACCATAGATATCCTTGATATGACTTGAGATATCTCTTGTTGTCATACCTTTTGCATACATTGATATTATCTGTTTTTCTATGTTTGATATGTCTTTTTCGCTTGTGCCCTATGGGTGTATTTCTTTAATACCTGTGGTTCAAAAGATCCTTCTCTATCTCTTGGTATGGCAAGGTCTATGTTTCCGTATGATGATTTGACTGTTTTCTTACTTGAACCATTTCTAGTATTTAGCGATAGTGGTTTTTTCTCCGTATTCATAGTCTAAATGCTCATCTAGTTCTGACTTAAGCATTTGCTCCATTGTATCTCCTAAAAGATCTTTTAAAGCCTCTTGTAAATCTTGTACTGTTTCTGGTTGATACTCTTCGATTAACATTTTTGATATTTTGTTAAGTCTTGTTTCTGGTCTTTTTCTTGCCATAAAAATTCCTCCTGATTATTATTATCTTATCAGTAGGAATTCCTATACACAAACTATTTAACAGTCTCACCTGTTCTAATGCATTCTTTACAAAATTGGCGTTTTGCATCATTTGCGGCTTTGCTCAATGGTTGAAAATCGGATAATTTTTGATCTTCATTTCGCATGACTCGATCTTCATTTTTCATACCATTTTTATGGTCTACCTATGGATTTGAGGTCCCTAATATTACACAACGCTGACTTTGGATTTTCCTTTTTATATCTGCTCTGATATATTGTGAATAATCACCATTATTGAACCCTACAGTTCTTATTGCGTCAGTTCTATTTCCTGGAGTACGAGTTTTATCTCTTTCAACAATGTACTTTCTTCCAAATGGTCCCTCATCTCTTGACCATCCAGCACCGTTTAAGAGTTGCAGGCCTTGGTATTATCACACAAATTCATCAACAGATACCCGTCTACTGAAACCATTCTCGTCTACTCCAGCTAATTCTTCAAATAATTCAATTTTTGTTTTCTTTTTTGGCATTTTTTTCTTCCTCCAAAAACAATTTATAAGCTTCAATTCCAAGTGCATCGACGATACGCTGTATATTTTCTAGCGAAATACTGCGACGGTAACATTCGATGGCACTTATATAGGTGCGGTGCATACCGCACTTTTCGGCGAATGCTTCTTAAGATATTCCCATAGCCGTACGATATTTTTTTAGGTTGTCACCAAATACTTTTATAATATCCATAGTTGCAATCCTTCATATTTTATAGTATTATCAAAATAAATACAAAAAGTCTACATACAATAAGTAACCGGATAGGAGAGATAAAATATGTCGAAAGATTTAACAACCTCCAGAATTGATAGACAAAATATATTGAATAACGAATTAGCTGTTGCTGAAATTCAAAGAACGTCAAAAATCGATTGTATATTATTTGAAGATAAATTATATTTGACAAAAGAAATGGTATCAGATTTCTTTGAGGTTGATACAAGAACAATTGAACGATATATTTCATCTTTTTCTGATGAATTAAAGCAAAACGGATATGAGGTTCTTAAAGGTAAAAAACTCAAAGCTTTTTTAAATGCTTTTCAAGAACATTTTGGTGCCGACATTTATGTCGGTACCAAAATCACAGTGCTTGGTGTATTTGATTTTAGATCATTTTTGAATGTAGCGATGTTGCTTTCCGAAAGTGAAAATGCTAGAATATTACGCCAGTTGATGTTAGATATTGTTATTGACTTAATAAATCAAAAAACTGGTGGCGGAACAAAATATATTAACCAGCGTGACAAAGACTTTATAGGTGCATATTTACAAGAAGAAAATTATAGACGTGAATTTACCGATGCTCTTAGAGATTATGTTGATATGGGAAATGCAAAGTATGCTATCTTTACAGATATGATATATCAAAGCATTTTTAAAGAAAAATCTCGTGAATATCGTGAAATTTTAAAACTGCAAAAAAAGGAACGGGTAAGAGACACTCTGTATTCAGAAGTTTTAGATCTCGTGGCTTCTTATGAGTGCGGTCTTGCTGCTATGATTAAAGAACAATCAGAAGCAGTTGGTCATAAACTTAACAACTGGGAAGTTCAAAACATATTTCACGATTTTGAAATGTTGCCACATTGGAAGCCCCTGATATTTAGAGCAAGAACAAAAATGTCTAGCCGAGATTTAGCCTTGAGAGACGCTTTTCATAAACAGCTTGACGAATATATTAAGCCTTTGGACCGAGAAGAATATGAAAGGTTTTTAGGAGTAGAAGGTGATCAAATAGAAAAACTCATGCAAGAAAATCAAGATGTTTTAAAACGCTTAAAGGAGCGTGAGTAGTATGGCAGATTTATGTTATATTACTCTTGATGAAGCTATAGAAATTCATAAGCTTACAGTACAGCACAGTGGCGGAGGTGCGTTAGAACACTTTGATTTAGGCAGATTAGACAGTGTGTTGCAAAATATTCAAAACGATGATTATTATCCGAGTTTTGTCGATAAAATAACGCATCTGTTTTTCTGTGCGTGTGAATTTCATTGTTTCGAAGACGGAAACAAACGAATCGCTATTACATTATCAGCTCAATTTCTATTGAAGAATGGCTATTTGTCTGTGGCACAATCTTTTCTGAAAGAAATGGAAAACATCAGTTATCATGTTGCTGCCGGCAAAATTGATAAAGACTTATTGTACGAAATAATGGAGTCAATTTTAAAAGGCAGCTTCGAAAGTGATGAATCGTTAAAATTGAAAATAATCCACGCTATTATGTAGTAGCTATAATAGCGTTTTCGTGGCAACGAAATGGCAACAAAAAATCGGATAGCGTATGCTTTACCGATAATTCAAATAATATAGATACTCTTTGTTAAATCTTATAAACAAAAGTGTTTAAGATTGATTTACAGGGAGCGAATGGGAATAAAGGATTATAGCTTATAAATAGCTTAATTAAGCCAATCTAAAATCTAAGTGTAGCATTAATAAAAATCCACCGGCGTAGCCGGTGGTTTTGCTTATGCGGTCCAAAGGACCTTTATTACTAGCTGCGCCTCAAGGGCGCCTGTGGTTTACCACTTGCAATTTTTACTTGCTATCCACTGAAGGGGTCTGTATTATCCATTGTTATCTGACCACTTAATTCATCTTCTTTAAGTTGATTTTGTATATATTCTTTTATTGCTTTTGTATTCTTGCCTGCTGTGTCTACATAATATCCTCTACACCAGAATTGTCTTCCTCTATATTTGTATTTTAGACTTCCCCATTTTTCATATATCATTATGCTGCTTTTTCCTTTTAAAAATCCCATAAAACTTGATATGCTCTATTTTGGAGGTATCTCTAGTAACTTGTGCACATAATCTGGACATACTTCTGCTTCTATTATGTTTACTTCTTTCCAACTGCATAGTTCCCTTAAAATTGCTCCTATCTCTAATCTTTTACTTCCATAAAATACTTTTCTTCTGTATTTTGGTGCAAATACTATATGATATTTACAATTCCATTTTGTGTGTGATAAACTATGCGTATGATTTAAATTCATAAAAAAACCTCCTGTTATTTTGTGTTTTGGTAAACCACAAATTTATTTTTTTAACACGGAGGTCTTTTTTTTATTTGTCTTTCATCGCTAAAGCTAAATTGAACCCCCGTTCCAACCGGGGGTATTCTAATTACAATAATGGTTCAAGAAACTAATCTTGAACCATTAAAAACTTTATTTTAAATTTAAGAAAACTCTTTTAATCAAAATTTTCTTTATTAGAAAAAGATTTTTCATATTCAGTAAAATCCTTTGGATTTTCTTCTGCTATAAAGTAAATCTTAGGTGTTTTGTATTCCCCACTTATATTATCTAAATAGTTTTCTTCAAGTTCTTTACATAAAAAGAAATCTGCCTTTGTGCCTTCTGGTAAGCCGTGATATCTAATTCTTTTTAAATATGCATAAATGACCGTAAAAATCAATATTCCCTTCAAAAAACAAAGCCTTACATCCATATTCTTTTGCTTTTTCGATTGAATAATCCAAAAGCATTTTACCATATCCTAATCTTTTATACTCATTTGCAATGCAGATTGGACCCATTGTCATAATAGGAAGTTTTGAGCCATCGTCTAAGTCAATGTGAGACTTTACAAAAACATTTTGTCCTATAATTTTTCCATTTTTTTCCATGACAAAGTCTAGTTCAGAAATAAAATTTGGATCTTCTCTTAATTTCTTCAAGACGAAATGTTCTGTGCATCCAGGTCTATATACATTCCAAAAACTTTTTCTAACAAGTTCTTCAACTTCTCTATAATCTTCTTCTTTTTCTAACCTTATTATAATATCTTTTTTATTCACTATTTTACTCCTTAAATATTTTTTCATTTCATTAATTTAGGAAGCACTTTATTATTTGTAACCTCCTAAATATCCCACAATATCCAATAAATTATACTTAATCAAACAACATTCTCCTTTTTAATATTTAATAGGTTATTAACCTAATTTAATCTAAATAAAAAATAATCAAAAATTATTTTTTTATTATCTACTTTAAATTGTTTACTTCTTTTTGTAAATTTTCTAAAAATTTTCCAGCGTGAGATCCATCCATTTGAGCGTGATGAAATTGAAAAGAAATCGGTAAATAATATTTAAACCTTTTCTTCTTGTATTTGCCCCAAATTATAAATGGATTATTATAAATGCCACTATTCATTCCAAGGGCACCATCAAGCTCGGTTTCTAAAATTGCTGATGTACCAATTATCATACTATCTTTTGATAAATCTATATCCTCACAATTATCTCTAACTTTCGAAGTAAAGTTTTCATAATTTTTACTAAATTTTTCTAAATTATCTAGATATAAAATATCACAAGAATTAATTTCACCATCTTTGTTTTTAATTATAGTATTGACTGCAATAGTATCAAACTCAATAAGCTTATCTCCCACTGGTAAAAAATAAAACTCCTTAATATCAAAAGCTGCTTTTCCAATGCAATAGTTTAAAGCATATTTAATTTCATATTTTTCTTATTGCTAATTTTAACCAAATTACTTATATCAATATTCTTAAAAAAAGTAACCCTTAGATTCGGTGCTTTTATCCAAAGTTTAAAAGCCTTTTCTCTTTTACTTCCTTTAATTTGTACTTCTCTTGCAAAATATATCTCATTTGTTTATAAATAATAATTTCTCTGTTCAAAAATTCTAATCTCATTTTATCATACTCTTCTTTCTTCATTTTTTAATTTTTGTTGCTATTACTTTTATTGACCTCCCTTCTTTCATTGACAACTTAGCTAAATAATTGTATAATCGTAAAAATTACTTTTTAATTTTTTCTGTTTTTTTGTACTAAACATGAATTTTTTAAACATAGTTTTTTGCTTACTTATTTTATTTGAAAAAAGGAGAAAAAGATGAAAGTTGCAAAATTTGGTGGCAGTTCTCTTGCCGATGCTGTTCAACTAAAAAAGGTTAAGGAAATTATCATGGAGGACCCTGACAGATCCTGTGTCGTTGTGTCTGCGCCCGGCAAAGGCATAAGCAACAATCACAAGGTTACTGACCTTCTAGCAATGTGCCACGAGCTAAGTGCGCACGATTTGAATTTTAACGAAGTTTACAAGATCATCGAGAATGTTTTTATTAATATTGTTGATGATCTTGTTTTGGATATTGACATCAATAAAATTTTAGCTGATGTGAAAAATGAAATTACTAAGGGTACAAGCTATGACTTCGTCATCAGTCGTGGCGAATTTATCAGCGCTCAAGTCCTTGCTAATTATATTGGCTATGATTTTGTGGATGCAAGGGACTTAATTGTTTTTAATGAAGGAACTTTAGATCTAGACAAGTCCTGTGAAAATATTAGAAATATTTTGACTAAGTACGACAAGGCTGTTGTGCCTGGTTTTTATGGCTTAGATGAGTTTGGCAAGGTCCACACTTTTTCTAGGGGCGGTTCTGATGTCACTGGCTCTGTCATTGCCTCTGCCTTAGATGCAGAAATGTACGAAAACTTTACTGATGTCAGTGGCTTTTTAGTTGCCGACCCAAAAATCGTAAGGGACTCCACTCCCATTGGCACTATTACTTATAAGGAACTTCGCGAGCTTTCCTACATGGGCGCAAAGGTCCTTCACGAGGAGGCTATCTTCCCTCTTCGCGACAAAAATATTCCTATAAATATAAAAAATACTAATGCTCCTCACGAGGAAGGCACTTTGATTTTGTCTAAATGTGCTTATAAAAATAAAAATATTGTGACGGGCATATCTGGCAAAAAAGATTTCACTGTTATTAATCTTGAAAAGGTAAATATGAACACTGAAAAGGACTTTTTCAGGAAGCTAACTACTGTCTTTGAATCTAACGATCTTTCCATTGAGCACATGCCATCAAGCATTGATTCTGTATCTGTCATTGTTTCTGATTCGCAAATTGCTCCAAAGTTAAACAAGGTCATGGAAGAGCTAAAAATCTATTTGAATGTGGACAGTATTAGTTGGGAGCGTGACATATCCCTTATTGCAGTTGTTGGCCGAGGCATGATAAATGAAAAGGGCGTGTCTTCAAGGACCTTTACTGCTCTTGCCCGAGCTGGCGTAAATATTAAGATGATAAGCCAAGGTTCCAGCGAAATTAATATTATTATTGGCGTTGAAACTAAGGATTTTGAAAGGGCTATTGAAGCTATTTATAGAGAGTTTTACAAGGAGGAAAAAGATGAAGAAAATTAATGTGGCAGTTGTTGGTGCAACTGGTCTTGTTGGAAGTATGATGTTAAAGGTTTTGAGCGAGGAAAATTTCCCCATTGACAATTTGTACTTGTTTAGCTCAAAAAAATCTGCAGGAAAAATTATTAATTACTGCGGCAAGGACTACACTGTTGAAGAGTTAAAGGAAGACTCCTTTGATGGTAGAGATATAAAAATTGCCCTCTTCTCTGCTGGAGGTTCTGTCAGCGAAAAGTTTGCTCCTATTGCCGCAAAGGCTGGCGTAACTGTTGTGGACAATTCCTCTGCCTTTAGAATGGACCCAGAAGTTCCCCTAGTTGTTCCAGAAATCAACCCTGAGGACATTAAAATGAACAAGGGAATTATTGCCAACCCAAATTGTTCAACTATTCAGTCAGTCCTCCCTCTTAAGCCAATTCATGACAAGTACAAGATTAAGAGAGTTATCTACTCAACTTATCAATCTGTATCTGGCTCTGGCATCAAGGGGATTTCTGACCTTGAAGAGGGAACAAATCTTGCTTACAAGTATCCAATTGTAAATAACTGTATTCCACAAATCGATGTTTTCTTGGACAATGGCTACACAAAGGAAGAGATGAAGATGATTAACGAAACTAAAAAAATTCTTCACGACCACTCCCTACTTGTGACAGCTACAACTGTGCGTGTTCCTGTAAAAAATTCTCACAGCATTTCTATAAATGTTGAAGTGGAAAAACCCTTTGAAATTGAAGATGTGAAAAAAATCATAGCTGATTATCCTGGCATGATTTTAAAGGACGATCCAGCCAATGAAATTTACCCAATGCCACTCATGTCAGCTGACAAAAACGAAGTTTATGTTGGAAGAATTAGAAGAGACTTCACTGTTGAAAATGGCATCAACCTTTGGTCCTGTGCCGACAACATTAGAAAGGGCGCTGCAACTAATGCTGTGCAAATAGCAAAGAAACTCCTGGAGGTTTGATTTGAAAATTGCAATAATGGGCTTTGGCACTGTGGGAACAGGCCTCGAAGAAATTTTGTACAAAAAGAAAAAAGATTTACTGAAAAATAATTTTGACATAAAAATAGAAAGAGTTTTAATAAAAAATAAAAATAAAGAGAGAAATCCTCACGACAAGACTTTGATCTTCACAGATAATTTTGACGAAATTTTATCTTCTCCAGTGGACACAGTTATTGATGTTACATCAAACTTAGAGGAAACTTATGGGAGAATTGTAAAGCTCATGAAATCTGGCAAAAATATTGTCACTGCCAACAAGGCTGTGGTCTCAAAATATTTTGAAGACTTAAATGCCCTTGCCAGAGAAAATAAAGTTTACTTTGCCTATGAGGCTGCTGTTGCAGGTGCCATTCCCATAATTCATCCCCTCATGGAGGAAGTTTTCTTTAACGACATCTATGAAATTTCTGGTATTTTAAATGGAACTTCAAATTATATCCTCTCAAAAATGGAAAGAGAGGGCTCTTCCTATGACGAGGTTTTAAAAGAGGCGCAAGAGCTTGGCTATGCAGAGTCTGACCCATCTGCCGATGTAGGTGGACTTGATGCCATGAGAAAAATTAGGATCCTCTCCTCCCTAGCTTACAGGGCAAAAATTAGCGAAGATGAAATTTTTACCTTTGGCATAGATAAGGTGAAAAAATCTGATTTTGACTTTGCCAAAGATTTGGGCTGCTCCATAATACTTCTTGGCAAGTCCTCTTTAAGTGCTGGCAAGATAAATATTTCTGTTATGCCAAGATTTTTGAGAGATGATTTTTTTGCAAATACCTTTGATGGAACCAATGCCATAAAAGTTCAAGGTGAAAATTTTAAATCCTATGAACTAAAGGGACCTGGCGCAGGAAAGCTTGAGACAGCTGATGCAATTATGCGTGACCTTCTTAGAATCCTTGCCAAAAGAGAAATAAAAACTTTTTACCAGGCAGAAAATTCCTACCCAGTGGAAAATAATTTAGAAAAAAAATATTACTTGAGATGCCAAAAAGTTTCTGACGACCTAAAAAATTTAATCTCATCAGAAAAAATCGTGGGAGAAGACCACCACATTATTACTAAAAAAATTGAGCTCAAGAAATTTACTCATGCAATAGATGGCTTAGAAGGCATTTTCATTGCAGAAATAGAGGAGGAAATATGAAGTTTTTATCAACTAGAAATTCCAACTTAAAAATATCAGCCAGAGAAGCAATTGTAAAGGGAATCTCTGATGACGGCGGACTTTTTGTGCCAGAATCCTTCCCAAAATTTGACATAAGTAAAAATTTAAATCTCAAATACACTGACCTTGCCCACAAAATTCTATCCCTATACTTGACGGACTTTGACAGCGAGGAACTTTTAAAGCTAATAGAAAAATCCTACGGCACTTTTGAAGATGAAATTGCAAAAGTAACTTGTAAAAAAGATTTTTACCTAGAGCTTTATCACGGAAGGACAGCTGCCTTTAAGGACTTTGCTTTATGCCTTCTTCCCAACCTCTTGTCCTATGCCAAAAAATCTCTTGGCATAGAGGAAAAGACTTTGATTCTCACTGCAACTTCTGGGGACACAGGTAAGGCTGCCCTGGAAGGATTTTACAACACAGAAAATATAGACATCTTAGTCCTATATCCAACAGAGGGAGTTTCTGCCATTCAAAAAAGACAAATGGACTCCACAGACTCACTGAACTCAAAGGTTATTTCCATTGACGGAAATTTTGACGACGCCCAGTCTGCTGTGAAAAAAATTTTTAATGATGCCGACATAAAAGAGAAATTAAAAGAAAAAAATATTTACCTTTCCTCTGCAAATTCAATAAATATTGGCAGGCTCTTGCCACAAATTGTCTATTATTTTTATGCCTATGCTGATTTAGTAAGGGCAGAAAAAATTTCCTGCGGCGACAAAATTTCTTTCTGCGTGCCAACGGGAAATTTCGGCGACATCTTGGCTGGCTACTACGCAAAAAAAATGGGCCTTCCAATAGATAAGCTGGTCATTGCATCTAATTCAAATAATGTTTTAACAGACTTCTTCAAGACTGGAAGCTACGATGCCAATAGAGAGCTGAAAAAAACTATTTCGCCTTCCATGGACATCTTGGTTTCAAGCAATTTGGAAAGACTAATCTACCACAAGTCATCTGATAAAGTAGTAAAAGAAAAAATGAAAGAGCTTGCTGAAAATCATGCCTTTGAATTTAAAAATGACTTCAGTGATTTTTTGTGGGGCTATGCCAGTGAAGATGAAACAAAAGCTACTATTGCCAAGACTTTTAGGGAAGAAAAATATTTAATCGACCCCCACACAGCTGTGGCAAAGCACATAGTAGATGAGCTTTCCTTAAAAAATACAGTGATTCTTTCTACTGCCAGTCCCTACAAATTTTCTTCATCAGTCCTATCTGCCCTTGGCGAAAAATTTTCACTTGATGAATTTGAAAATATAGACGCCCTTTATGAGATCTCTGGCTTAAAAATTCCTTCTGAAATAAAAAAATTGAAGGACAAAAAAATTATTCACAAGACAAAAATAAATAAGGACCTAATAGATGAAGAGGTCCTAAAGTTTGCCAGCCGTGGCAAGAGAATTTCTGTGCCTGCCACATCTGCCAACCTTGGACCTGGCTTTGACACTCTGGGACTTGCCTTAAACTTATATAACACTTGTGAATTTAAAATAAGTGAAGACAGGGAAACTTTTGAAGAAAATTTAAAAAATAATTTGATTTATGAGGCCTACGTCAAAAGCTTTGAGGTCTGTGGCGAGAAAATTGTCCCTGTAGAATTTGACCTGGCTTCAGATATACCAATGTCTCGTGGACTTGGCTCTTCTGCAGCCTGCGTAATCATGGGCATAATGGCTGCCTTTGATGTCATGAAAAAAGATTTAGACAAAAAAGAATTTCTAAAAATTGCAACAGACATGGAGGGACATCCCGACAATGTTTCACCAGCAATTTTGGGCGGAGGGACAGCAGCAATTTGTGATAAGGGTCAAGTTTTTGTAGAAAAATTTAATGTTTCTGACAAGATAAAATTTTTGGCGCTAATACCAGACTTTAAACTCAGCACAAAGCTTGCTCGCCAAGCACTGCCTGAGACTTACACTAAAGATGATGCAGTCTTTAACATCTCTCGCCTATCACTTTTGATCTTGTCACTGATTTCTGGCGACGAGGAAAATATAAAAGTTGCCCTAGAAGATAAAATCCACCAGCCTTACAGGTTTAAACTCATACCAGAGATTGACCAAATAGAAAAAATCCTAGACAAAAGCCCTGCCCTTGGTCACTATCTAAGTGGTGCCGGCTCCACTCTTATGATTTTATTGGACTCCAGTGACATTAAATCTCAGGAATTCATAAAAAACAAAGTGAAAAAATTAAAGGGCGATTACAAGGTCTTGCCTCTTGAAATCGACAAGACTGGCGCCTTTATTATTTAAAAAGTAAAAAATATTTTACAAAAGGTCGCATTGTCGACCTTTTTTTACTTTATTTGTGACATAAATCGTGCTATTATAAAATTAAGAAAATAAAAAGGAGCAATCATGAAAAATTTTAAAGTAAAAGACTTAGTTATCACATCACTTTTTATCGCACTTGTCTATGTATTTACATGGATTGTAAAAATTCAGCTGCCCTTTGCACCTAATGGAGGACTCATCCACCTTGGCAATGTTCCCTTCTTCTTGGCTGCAATATTTTTTGACAAAAGAGTTGGCATGACAGCAGGCGCTCTCGGCATGGGACTCTTTGATCTTACAAGTGGCTGGGTTTTGTGGTCTCCTATGACAGTTATATCAGCACTCATCATGGGTTACATACTTAACAAATTTAATTACAAGCACTTAAAGTTGAAAAACTTGCTGCTTTCCTTTGTTCTAGTTGCCCTAGTAAAGGTTGTGGTTTATTACATTGGAGAAGTTTTTATACTTTCATCTTTTGTAACACCACTGGCATCAATACCAGGCAACATAATTCAAATTGCAGTTTCATCTGTAATTGTACTTGTAGTATTAAAGCCAATGGAAAAAGTTTTTAAAAATATTTAAGCACGAAAAA